>JAFNGM010000167.1:3386-7978 GCA_017885225.1 Syntrophaceae bacterium
ACCGACGCGGTGCCGATGGCGTAGGATTTCTTCATATGCGCAAGGACACCCACGGCGCTCTTGATGCCCTCCGTTCCCATGAGGGGGTGGGAGGATTCAATGAGAACCTTTGCGGCGGTTCCGATGACGATAAGCCCCACATACATGCCCCCGCCAACGATAATCGCCCACGTCACGCTTCTGCGGGCGGCCTTGATATCCTGAGCCGTGAAGAAGCGGACGACGGTATACGGCATGGTTGCGAAACCATAGTGCCAGATAAAGTAAAAGCCCACCATGCCCGTCCACATCCCCATCAGCGGGTGTGACGTCTTGAGATTGGCGTGCGGTGTGTTGAAATAGAGGGCGTTACTCGATATCGCCGCCTGTGTCAGTTCGTTAAGACCGCCGTAATGGGCGATGATAACGCCGGCGGCAAGAAGCGTCGCCACGGTCATGATCACGCCCTGCAGGGCGGTTGAAAAGGTCGTCGCCACCATGCCACCCCAGAAGATGTAGGCAAACACAACGGCGGCGGCGAGAACAACGGCGAAGATATAGTTGACTTTCAGGATGGCGACCATACTGAGCGCCGTCCCGACTATGGAAAGGATAACATACGCGAATCCGCCGATAACGGTCGGTAACGCCGTCGCCAGTCTCAGCCACTTGGAATCATACCTGTCGGCATAATAGTCCGTGAATGACGTGGGGGCGTACTTGCGCATCGGCGCTGCCGTCAGCAATGTAGCGACGGGCATGCCCGCGATGATTCCTGACAATGTCCACCAGAAAGGATATGAAATCATGAAGATAAAGGCGGGCATCCCCAGGAAGGTGGCTGGGCTGAAGTACGTGGCCGCAAGGGCCGATCCGTTGATAAAGGGCCCTATTTTCCGGCCTGCGACATAGAAATCAGCAGCATTCAAGGCTGCTTTTCTCGAATACAGGCCTATAATAATGATTAACACAAAATATATGACAGCTCCTACAATGACAATAGGATCAACTCCCATGTGAATCCCTCCTTATCTCTTCTTTTCTTCTAATTTTCTTTCCCTGACTTCTTCCGAATGCGCGAAATACCAGGCAACAAAGATATTGACGACGAAGCAGCACATCAGACAATTGTAAATCCAGCACGCGGGAACACCCAGAAAACTCTTTAAGGGAAAGCCGGGAACGGTCCATTCCAACATCATGAATACGAACATCCATCCGTATATTAGACCCATTCCAATCCATAATGCTTTCGGCATACCTTTAAACATAATAATTATTCCTCCCTCCTTAAACAATAAATTTTTTTCGATTGACCGGCGGGTAAGGGCAGCACGGTCAAAAGGTTGAAACTACGTGCACCTCTTTTCAAACATAAACTTTACAGCAGCACCTCCTTTCCCCGGTAAAATTGAACGCGTGGAATACCCTTTCCTGCTCTGAAACACTATTATCTATAATACCGTACGATGAAGCGAACCACTTTTCCGGCTTTTATCTTGGATACCATTTTTATGGGAAGAGAAATGAAAACACAATATTAAAAGTTTAATAAATAATATTAAAAATTTTTTAATATCTAAACAAGGGTAGAAATACTGGCGCGAAGGTTATGTTTTTTTGTAAGGTTCAGTTTACGCCTGATATGATAACGGTACACATTGACGGCACTCTCGGACACATTGAGTAATGCCGCGATTTCTTTTGTTGTTTTCTCCTCCTTTATGAGATTGGCGATCTGCACTTCTCTATTGGTAAAATTCAGATACTTTACGGATAATTTCTGGGCAAAGGGAGATATAATATCTTTCAAATTCGATTCGAGGACATTCACATACGACAGGCCCTTCATGTCCGCATGATTTCTTAATTTTTCTATGTGCGGCAGAATAAGCGTTTTGACATTCGACAGCACCTTTTGCTCAAGCTCGTTTTTATCCTCTTCCCTCTGCTTCAGCAACACCCTTAAGGCTGCGTTCAGGTCTTCGAGCTCAAGGGTCTTGGCTTCAAGCTCCCTTTCCCTTTTTTCCAGGGCCTCCTCCGCCATTTTGCGGTCTGTTATGTCTCTGATCACCACACAAATTACCTTCCGCCCGCTAAGGTCAAACATGCTTGTCGATGCTTCCACGGGAAAGACCGTATTATCCTTTTTCCGGTGATAGCGAAGGGGCACCCTGTGCATCTTCCCGGTGATCGTTATGGCGATCGCTTTCTCTGACTCCTCCGGCTCTGCGGTAATATCAGAATACTTCAGCTCAAGAAATTCCTCTCTCGTGTAGCCGTACAGCTGTAATGTACTCTCATTCGCATCGATGAACTGTCGAGTTTCTGCATCAAAAATGTATATGGCATCAGGCACCGTCGTAAAAAGCTGCCGGTATTTTTCCTCACTCATGCGCAACAGATCTTCCAGCTGATGGCGTTGAGTGATATCACGGATCGACTCGATGGCGCCGACAACCTCCCCTTTGCTGTCATAAAGGGGGCTTGCTTTCGCCCAGAGGAAGGCCTTCTTCCATTTCAGAAAGGGAACCCAGGTCTCCACGATAAGGAGGTCCTTCTGTTTCTCCAGGAAAGAATAGTAGCTCTCCTCAATTTTTTTATCCGGTTTCAGTATCAGATCAATCAAGATGGGTCTTCGCACACCATAGAACGGCAGGGCATATTCATAGTCCCCTTTCCCCAGTATGTCGGACGCCTTGACCCCCGTCATTTCCTCTATGGCGCGGTTCCAGGCGATCACCTTTCCCCGCCGGTCAATAGCCAGCGTCGCGTCGGGGAGAAAATCGATGATGTCCGCCAGTCTCTGTTCCGATTCCCTCACGGCTTCCTCGGCCTGCTTACGCTTGGTGATGTCTTTGGAAACCACCGTGACGGCCATTATTCTGCCCTCTGAGTCCTTCACGGGGCTCAGTGTCCGCAGAAAATATTTGCGGTCCCTTTCGCTTTTGTGCTCGTGTTGGACGGATTGCCCCGTTTCGATAATATTGTTTACCAGCTCCGTAAATTCCTTCGTATCTTCTTCAGAATGGAATTCCTCGTAGAGCCTCCCCTCGATCTTGTCCGAAGACACGCCGACCCTTGATAAATACCCCTCGTTCATGGAAAGATATCTGCAATTCGTGTCCACGAGATACATCAAGTCCACCGAAAGGACCAGGGATCGGTATTTCTCTTCCGATTCCCGCAGATTTTTTTCCGCGTTCGTACGCTCCGTAATATCCCGGATCGACTCAATTGCGCCCACAATATCTCTCTTGCTGTCATACAGAGGACTCGCCTTCGCCCAGAGGAATGCCTTTTCACCCTTTAATGAAGGAACCCAGGTCTCCACGATGATAAGGTCCTTCTTTTTTTCCAGAAAAGAATAGTAGCTCTCCTCAATTTTACTGTCCGGCTTCAGCACCAGGTCAATCAGGATGGGCCTGCGCTCACCATAGAACGGCAGGGCGTACTCAAAGTTCCCTTTGCCCAGCATGTCGGACGCCTTTACCCCCGTCATTTCCTCTATGGCGTTGTTCCAGGTGATAACCCTTCCCTGCCGGTCTATGGCCAGCGTCGGGTCCGGAAGAAACTCAATGATATCTGACAGGCGCCTCTCTGACTCCCGAACGGCTTCTTCCGCCCGCTTGTATTCCGTAATATCCATGGAGTTTCCAAGAATGGCGTTCCTGCCCTCGAAAACAACTGGCGTAACGCTTTCCATGATCCAGTGGATCGAGCCGTCTTTGCCGATGATCCTGAATTCATAGGGGGATGTTCGTTTGCCTTTGAGCATGTCGAGGGCGCTCTTCCTGTGCGTGGCCTTGTCTTCGGGATGCAGAATAGAGGTAGATTTTTTACCGATCAGATCTTCTGTTGTGTACCCCGCATAGGCGGCGGCGTTTGGATTCGCTGATTTGAACATGCCATCCTGCACGACGTAGATGCCGACAAGAGAGCGTTCCGTTAAATTTCGGAAAAGCTGCTCGCCCGGGGGCAGCACTTTTTTCATTTCTCTTTTTTGCAAGGGCACTTTTCCTGATATTTTTTCCGGATTTTTTTGATTTGATTTCTTAGGCATGCGGATGTTCCCTATCGGGAATTTAATTTCTCGAAACCTTTGTAAAACTTCCCTTCCTGTCATTCCCGCGCAGGCGGGAATCACGGAAGTATTTGATAATAATTGATTCCTGCTTTCGCAGAGCCTGCCCCGTACTTGATACGGGGAATGAAAAGACAGCTGTTTTTATGCAATTTTTCAAAGGACTCTCTTATCATCATTGCATGTAAATATGAATGGTATCTTTTATAACAACCGCCCAATGGAAGCAACTACTTTTATTATACCTGACAACGTCATAAAAATCCTTATCTTTTTCAAAGCGCGTTTCTGCTGTCTTGTTCTTCCTCGATTATTATTGACAACCCTCCACCTCTCTCTTATACTTCCGCCATACATTTTGAACTCGTAAAAAATTCCAAATACCTCCGCTCCCTTGATGGGAGCGCTGTCCCCCGCTTGAGGGGGCTGGGCGTGTTGTCCCCCTCAGGAGGGAACTGTGTCGTAATAGGAGAGTATACCAACAATATCGTCATACCGGCCCCCGACAAATACATTCGAGGGCAGGCTG
>JAFNGM010000168.1:0-3215 GCA_017885225.1 Syntrophaceae bacterium
TTGAAGGCGTCGCAGAAACGGATGAATTTTGTTGCCTTATCCGACGCATCGACGTCCAGACATCCCGCAAGCCACGCCGGCTGATTGGCGATGAAACCAACCGTATGACCGCCCATACGGCCGAATGCCACGACCATATTCCGGGCAAAGTACATATGGGGTTCCATAAAATCGCCATTGTCGCACAGTGTTCCGATCAGGATCTTCATGTCATAATTCTGCCTTGCGGAATCCGGCACGAGCGTGTCCAGACTGTAATCAAGCCGGTTCGGGTCATCTCCCGATTCAACATAGGGAGGATCTTCCATATTATTCTGGGGCAGGAAACTGAGAAGTCGCTTGATCTGATTGATGTTATCCTCATCGCTCTCACAGGCGAAGTGGGCAACGCCGCTTTTGGTATTATGGGTCATCGCTCCCCCGAGACCTTCGAAATCAATGATCTCTCCGGTAACCGCTTTGATAACTTCAGGACCGGTAATGAACATGTAACTGGTGTTCTTGGTCATGAATATCCAGTCCGTCATGGCCGGCGAATACACCGCTCCCCCCGCGGTCGGTCCCATGATGGCAGAAATCTGAGGAATGGTGCCTGATGCGCAAGAGTTGCGGTAGAATATCTGGCCGTAACCAGCAAGTGAATCGACCGCTTCCTGTATCCTTGCTCCGCCTGAGTCATTGAATCCAACGCAGGGCGCGCCCGTCTTTACCGCCAGATCCATGACCTTACATATCTTTTTGGAATGCATCTCACCCAGGGAGCCCGCACGTGCCGTAAAATCCTGGGAAAAGGCGAATACTGTGCGACCGTTCACCTTTCCGTATCCGGTAATGACTGCTTCCGCTGGTACCTCGACCTTTTCCATACCAAAGTCGGTACACCGGTGACGCATGAACAGATCCGTTTCCACAAATGTGCCCGGGTCAAACAGGAGGCCGATCCTCTCCCGTGCCGTGAGCTTCCCGCCCTCGTGCTGTTTCGCGATCGCCTTTGGCCCTCCCTGGGCCATGGCAATGGCTTCACGTCTTTCTAATTCCTTAACTTTTGGAGGTTTTTCACTCATTACATCTCTCCTCTTTTCTTTCTATAGTTGTTATATTTTCTGACACAGTTCCACGAGAACACCGGATGTTTCCTTCGGATGGAGGAAGGCGATCTTCTTTCCGCCTGCTCCCATGCGGGGTACTTTATCAATCAGGCGAATTCCTTTGGCTTCCAGTTCTTTCAACGCCCCTTCAATATCATCCACCACAAAGGCTATGTGCTGAACACCTTCACCCCTCTTCTCAATGAAGCCCGCAACAGGACCGTCCGGGGCAGTGGACTGCAGAAGCTCTACTTCCGTATCACCGACAGGGAGAAAAGCCGTTGTTACCTTTTGCTCGGCAACCGTTTCACTGCCTTCCAGTTTTAATCCTAATGTGTCCCTGAAAAACTTCAGGGCCGCATCGATACTGTTTACTGCAACACCAATATGGTCTACTTTTACTATCTTCATAATGACCTCCCTTGTCTTGTTTTTTAAGGTTTCTTAATTATTGAAGGTCGTAACGTTACATGCCACTGCCGCACATCCACCAATTGTTACGAAGTGATACCTTATTTCTTCTTCCCCTGCTTGGCAAGTATCTCCTGAACCCTCTTCCCTATTTCCGCCGGGTTTTTCTCCACAATAACACCCGCCGCTTCCAAAGCCTTGAATTTTTCATCTGCCGTGCCTTTTCCACCGGAGATGATCGCGCCTGCATGGCCCATTCTTCTCCCGGGAGGAGCGGTTCGACCCGCGATGAAAGAAACAACCGGCTTAGAGACATTGGATTTAATGAATTCGGCCGCTTCTTCCTCTGCGGTTCCACCGATCTCTCCGATCATAACGAGCGCTACCGTATCGGGATCTTTCTCGTACAATGCCAGCAAATCAACAAAACCACAGCCGGGTATGGGATCACCACCGATACCAATAGAGGTGGTCTGCCCGATCCCAAGATTGGTAAGCTGCCAGATCGCTTCGTAAGTAAGCGTTCCACTTCTGGATATGACGCCTACATTCCCCTTTTTGTGGATGAAGCTCGGCATAAAACCGATCTTTCCTACACCGGGAGTGGTGATTCCCGGGCAGTTGCAGCCAATCATACTGGCTTTCGATGTTTTCAGTACCTGTTTAACCTTGATCATATCCGTCACGGGGATACCTTCAGTCATACATACCACAAGCCCTATCCCTGCTTCTATCGATTCAATGATTGCATCAGCGGAGAAAGCCGCGGGAGTATACAAAGCAGCAACATTGGCTCCCTGTTTTTCTACCGCATCGGCCACCCGGTTATATACGGGGATTCCATCAACGTCCATGCCCCCTTTGCCCGGGGTGACCCCGGCGACGACTTTCGTTCCAAATTTCACCGATTCACGAGTATGAAAGGTCCCTTCCGAACCGGTAATTCCCTGAACCACGACACGAGAATTTTTATCTAAAAGTATTGCCATGTTCAACTCACCCTTTCTTTAAATATTTATATTCAAATGTTATTTATTTAATCAATCCAACAACCTTTTCAGCCGCTTCATAGAGACCATCAGCGACGGTGAATTTCAAACCCGATTCCTTAAGGAGTTTCTTGCCTTCTTCCACATTGGTTCCCTGGAGTCTGATTACCATGGGCAGTTTCATATCGATGTTCTTGGCTGCCTGGATGATGCCATTCGCAACACGATCACACCGGAGGATACCACCAAAAATGTTGACAAGAATTGCTTTTACATTGGGGTCGGCTGTAAGGATACGGAATGCTTTTTCGATCTGATCCGGATTGGCGCCACCGCCGACATCGAGGAAGTTGGCCGNNCCACCCGCCATTTTAATAAGGTCCATTGTTGTCATGGCCAGTCCTGCGCCGTTTACCATACACGCAATATTGCCATCGAGCTTGATGTAATTTACGCCGGCATTTTTCGCGATGACTTCCAGAGGATCTTCTTCATTTTCATCTCTTAGTTCTTTTATGTCCGCGTGGCGGAAAAGACCGTCATCATCAAAATTTATCTTGGCATCGACGGCGATAAGGTTACCCTCTACGGTAAGTACGAGTGGATTGATCTCTACGAGAGATGCATCCTTGCCTACAAACAGTTCATACAACCCCTTTGCGATGTTCGCAAACTGAGCGCTGAGCGCCTTATCGCTTAACCCTAATCCATAGGCGAGTTTTCTTGC
>JAFNGM010000168.1:3312-6065 GCA_017885225.1 Syntrophaceae bacterium
CAAGATAAAGCTCTTTCTTGATATTTGATGTTTCTTCAACCAGGACTTTCTGTACCTTGATCCCTTCCGGACCGGTCTGATGGGTAATGAGCTGCATACCGAGGATTTTCTTCGCTGCCTCGAATGCTTCATCAGGTGTTTTGGCTACTTTCACACCACCGCCTTTTCCTCGCCCGCCGGCATGGATCTGGGCCTTTACAATAGTTGTTTTGTTCAGGGATTTGGCAATTTCTCGAGCCTTTTCAGGTGTGTCTGCGACATCACCATTGGGTACCGGAACATTATATGCCCGCAAAAGACTTTTAGCCTGATATTCGTGAATCTTCATTAATGAACCTCCAATCCTATATTTAGTGTATAATAAATTAACTTCTTGAAATTTCTAAATAATACCCGACAAAAGGCCAGAAACCAGAGAATTACAGCCCCGTCTTGATACTATCTAAACACCTTCACGGGATTTACTATCTCTTGGGAAATCTCTGACCACTTCGAAAATTTCTACTGCCTTCCTTTATTTTATTGAAGAGTTTGATGAAAGTGTTGTGGACTACTTGATCAGTGGTGGCTCATATCATTCAAAACTATTTCTGTCAACTTTTTTCTGTAATTTTCTCTAATTTTTTCCATTCACCATATCTATAATGGGGACTTTCTGCAGGCTTATAGGGTTGAGTTAATAAAAAATGGTAAAATTATAGGAATTTTGAGAGGAAATGTAGGCGCTGAAGCCGTTTTACATTACTATCCAGGCAGATGATCCTGCTGATGCATACAGACCGGTTTGCCTTGTTTTTAGAAAATCAGTTGGCATACGCACCTGAGACCTTTAAATAACGGTAGTTTATCCACTACTTAAAGGTCTCAGCAATAAACAGGCTCGTTTTTTATGTCACATTAGGGACGATATTCGTACACCTCGTATTCTGTTTTTACTCCCAGCAACGTGTCAATCTGATCCTGAATCGTAGACCTCTCTTTACTTCCGAGCCAGGCTTTCCAGGCATTATCGCTTTCCCATGTACTGATAACCAGATACTCATCCGGCCTTGCTACACTCTTTAAAGACTCCCCCGATACATAACCGGGCTGTTTAATACAAATTGCCCTGAGCTGCATGATTAGATCCTTCAATTTCACTGCCTTGTCCGCGGATACCTTCCTTCTAATCATAATTTTGACAGTCATTTTGTCACCTCCGGAATAATTGGCCTCTCAGTTTTGGTTGTTGGATTCCCTCACTCTTACTTCCTTATATATATGTATACAACTCACGCTCTTGTACTGTCAAGGCTTTTATACATAAATTTATGGTGTATGTCTGAACGTCTTTTATTATTTTTTTAAATCCATACAAATCAATGATTCGGACAGCAAGAGAATAGCTGCTACAACCAGCATTTGCCAGTTTTTCCTTGACACACGGCGATCTTTTTGCGTACACTCGGCCCCACAAAAAACCGGCACAGGGAAATACGCCAAATATTTACTTATTCCCGAAATCGGCAATGAAAGGAGAATATTGTTATGGCTACACCCGAATTCAAGTACCAGGATCCGTTTCCCCTCGGACCCGACACGACCAAGTATCGCCTTCTCACAAAGGAAGGCGTATCTGTCGCCACATTCGAAGGGAAGGAAATATTAAAAGTCACTCCGGACGCTCTCGCCAACCTTGCCAACCAGGCCATGCGTGATGTGTCGTTCCTCCTGCGCCCCGAGCATAATGAACTCGTCGCCAAAATCCTCACCGACCCGGAGTCATCCATGAACGAAAAGGGCGTTGCCGTCGCCATGCTGCGCAATGCCGAAGTTTCCGCCAAGTTCGAGCTTCCCTTCTGTCAGGACACCGGAACGGCTACCATCGTCGGCAAGAAAGGGCAGCAGGTCTGGACCGGCGTGAAGGATGAGGAGTACCTCTCTAAGGGGGTATACAAAACCTACACAGAGGAAAATCTCCGCTATTCCCAGACCGTAGCGTTAGACATGTATAAGGAGGCCAACACCGGCACCAACCTGCCGGCCCAGATCGACCTCTATGCCACCGAAGGGATGGAGTACAAATTCCTCTTTGTCGCCAAAGGCGGCGGCTCCGCAAATAAAAGCATGCTCTATCAGGAGACAAAGGCTCTCATAACCCCGGCGAATCTCGTTAAGTACCTGGTCGAGAAGATAAAGTCACTCGGTACTGCTGCATGCCCGCCTTACCATATCGCTTTCGTTATCGGTGGCACGAGCGCCGAAGGATGCCTGAAGACCGTGAAGCTTGCTTCGACTAAATACTACGACAACCTCCCCACCAAAGGGAACGAGCATGGACAGGCGTTCCGTGATTTAGAGTTAGAGAAAAAACTCGCCGAAGAAGCCCAGAAGCTCGGTATAGGCGCCCAGTTTGGCGGCAAGTACTTAGCCCACGACATACGTGTGATCCGCCTGCCGCGCCACGGCGCCTCCTGCCCTATCGGAATGGGAGTATCCTGCTCCGCCGACCGTAACGTCAAAGCAAAGATCAACAAAGACGGTATCTGGATCGAAGAACTTGACCGCAACCCGGGTCGTCTTATTCCCGAAGCATACCGCCGCAAGCACGGAGGTGGCGTGAAGATCGACCTTAACCGACCGATGAAGGAGTTACTGGCTGATCTGACCAAGTACCCCGTCTCTACAATGCTCATGCTCACCGGTACGATCGTTGTCGGCAGAGACATCGCCCACGCAAAGTTCAAGGAAATCATCGATGCCGGCAAGCCGGT
>JAFNGM010000169.1 GCA_017885225.1 Syntrophaceae bacterium
AAACCGTCTTTATCTATCTCGGCATACCATTTCTTGCCGGCCTCATCACCCGCTATTCCCTGATCTATATCAAAGGAGAAGAATGGTTCGACAAGGTATTCATACCCAAGATAAGTCCCATCACGCTCANNTTGATGTCCTGATCGTGGGCATACCGCTTACCCTGTATTTTGCAGTGATGTGGTTCATGACATTCTTTTTTGTGAGGAAGATCGGCGGAAATTACGCGCAGACGACGGCGGTGTCCTTCACCGCGGGGAGCAATGATTTTGAGCTTGCCATTGCTGTAGCAATCGCCATATACGGCATCGACTCGGGCCAAGCCTTTGCCACAGTCATCGGGCCGCTCATCGAGGTGCCGGTGCTAATCATACTGGTCAACGTGGCTCTTTACTTTANNGAATGCGCTCGCTACCGGATTCAATACGCAGGAGGCATTGATGGAAAAGAAGATCATCATCTACGGAACAGATACCTGACCCTTTTGTAACCAGGCTCGGGCAGCCTACGGCGACAGGGCCGTATACATAAATGTGTATGAAAATCCCGAGAAACTCAAAGAAATGCTTGCTCTGTCGGAAGGCAGGCAACAGGTGCCGGTGATTGTGGAAGGCGACAAGGTTTCGGTTGGTTTCGCCGGGGATATTTCCCTACGCGGCGGCATCCCCATTTTCGGCGGAACCTGACCGGTGAAACGGCCCCTCGGTGAGGAGTAAAAAGGAGGATTTATGTTTGAAGTCACAGAAAAGGCGAGCAGCATGATCAAGAACTTTTTGGAAAACCAGCAAGAACCGCTTTCCATCAGGATACTCTTGCAGGCCGGCTGAGGCGGTCCTGCATTAGGCATGGCTCTGGACGAGTCACAGGAAAAAGATCTGGTATTCACGGATAGAGATATACAGTTTCTTATTGACAAGGATCTGTTTGAGGAAGTCAAGCCGATACGCGTCGATTTCGTCGATTCTTTCAGAGGATCAGGTTTTAAACTTACATCGAGCCTTCAGGCGAGCGCGGGCTGCGGGGGTTCTTGCGATTGTTGAGGTTTTTTCTATGAGAGTAAATCGTGTTCCATACATCATCGTATTCACCATCGTAGTGTATTTTTTTATAATTATGGCATCACCGGCGTTTTCTGTAGAGCACAAAAAAGTTCCCGTCAAGGGCATGGTAACCATGGTTGATCTGGGCGCCGCCTCCTGTATTCCCTGCAAGATGATGGCGCCGATCCTCGATAAACTTGCGAAACGTTACCAGGGAAAGGCTGCAGTTGTTTTCATCGATCTCCGCTATAACCGGGAAGCAATAGAGCAATTCGGAGTCCGGGCTATTCCCACACAGATTTTTTTCGATAAGGCAGGGAAAGAGGTGTATCGCCACATCGGGTTTATGGGCGAGGAGGCTATAGTAGCCCAACTTCAGTCTATGGGTGTCCAGTAGAAGTCGGATATGATGCTTGAATCTTTTTTTCTCACGATCAACGAATGGATGATGGGAGCAACAACACTGGCCGCTCTCGGGTGTTTCCTGTGGGGCATGGTCAGTGTCCTGTTCAGCCCCTGCCATCTTGCATCCATTCCCCTGATTGTCGCCTATGTGGCGGGACAGGAGCAGATACTGCAACCCCGGCAGGCCAGCGCCTACTCCATTGCATTTACCCTTGGCCTTTTTATTACTATAGCTGTAATCGGCATCGTCTGCGCCTTCCTGGGCCGGATGCTCGGCGACGTGGGGAATTACTGGCAGATCCTGGTTGGCCTGATCCTTCTCTGGGTAGCCCTGGGCATGATGGGGGTTGAAGCATGCTCCACCTCCGGCAGCCTTCTCTACCGTCTCAACCTGCGGGGAATCTGGGGCGCTTTCGGACTGGGTCTGGCTTATGGTGTACTGTCCGGCTCCTGCACGTTCGGCTTTATCGCGCCCATCCTGGCCATCATCACCATTCAGGGGAAGGTAGGTATCGGCATTCTTTTCATCACACTGTTTGCTCTCGGTCACTGCCTGCCCATCGTGATAGCGGGAAGTTCCACGGCCATGGTAAGAAAACTGATCGAAAGCCGGACATGGCAGGGAGCGGGTTTGTGGTTCCGCAAAGGCGCCGGGGCGCTCATCGCCGCTTTGGGAATCTATTTCATCGGAAATCCTTTTTGGGGAAACTAAAGAGTGTAACGACCCCCCAGTGATAAGTAATAAAAAACACAATACATTAAGGAAGGAGGCTTGTTCGCATGTTTAAATCCACCCTTAACCGCCCTTACTTCCATCCGGGAAATTATATATAATTTTGTTTGCTATTTTCTGAAAGCGATAAGGCGGCAAAATCATGATATCTTTGATGTCAAATACAAAGCTTCAAGGCGACTGAACAGCACAGTTTATTGAATACGGTTTGAAAGTTGCTATACAACCGAAACAATACAAAATCTCATTTACAATAAATATGCATTGAGCTCGATCTAAAACCCGCAGTAAACAGTTGTATTTGCTATCATGCTCCCCGCGCGGCAGACACTATTTTTGAATCCATTTGTTGTTGACTCATGATCCATTTGACTTTATACTCACTCACAAAAAGTGAGTACTTAGAAAAATTGATGCTGTTTACAGGCAGGAGGATAGGAAAGAATGTCATCAGTTGATTTTCAAAAAATTCATGATGAGTTCCGCCCGCAGATTTTCCACTACCTGAGCGGCATGGCGGGTAAGGACAATGCGGAGGATTTAACGCAGGTGGTGTTTGAGAAGGTCAGCCGCGGTATAAGCAATTTCCGGGGAGAATCAAGTCTTGCCACCTGGATTTACCGCATCGCCACCAATGCTGCACTGGATCATAACCGTTCCGCCTCGGCACGCCGGACAATAATTTCCTTAGACACCATTGACACCAACTGTGATTGCAATATCTTAAGTAATAAAAAGCAGCCCGACGCGGACCAGGGTCTCATGCGGCGCGAAATGAATGCCTGTATACACCGCATCGTGAAGCAGATGCCCGAAAGCGAGCGTGCCGTGCTGATCCTCAGCGAATTCGAGGGATTGAAAAACCGAGAAATTGCAGATATTCTCGATCTCAGTCTCGACTCTGTCAAAATCAGGCTGCATCGAGCCCGCACGCGGCTGAGAAAGGATATCAAGGCCGAGTGCAACCTGGACAGGGATGAAAGGAACGAACTCGTCTGCTACCCGAAGTAGGGACGTTGAAAACTTCAATATGACCTTTTTATAACTTCTTCAAATGGCTCTCTTATACTTTTTTCCAAAAAAACGAGCAGAATAATGTATCCTTTTTGGCCCCCTTACCGTCTATATGGGGCGAAAAGGAAGTGATCCGCAGTGGTATGGCGGTTTAAACTTTCTTCAATTGCAACGAATCGAAATAAATAATTTCAGGAGGAACTACAATGGCTAAAATGAAAACAATCGGTATTACAGCAAAGCTGGATGAAAAATTTAAAATTGAAGTAAAAGCAGGCGATCACACTATGTACATCGACCAGACAAAGGCAGGCGGCGGCACTGATGCGGGTGCAACCCCCCTTGAGTATTTTTTCGCATCTCTTGCAGGCTGCGTTGGCACCGTGGCAAGAATTGTTGCAAACCAGAAGAGAATCAAACTGAATGGCATGGATATAAATGTTGAAGGCGCCTTCGATCTGGAAACGTTGCTGGGCAAAAGCAAGGAAAGCAGAGCCGGGTTCACTGGCATAAAAGTTACTTTGAATATTGACTCAGACATGTCTAAGGAAGAAAAGGAAGCGTTTATTCATGAAGTAGAGAGCCGGTGCCCCGTTTCAGATAATATTGCCAATACTACTCCCATAGTAATTGAAGTTGTGTAATAGTATTCGGGTATCATTCAATTGAGTGATTCTTCCGGCGGTTGGAAGTTTCATTGTCAACCGCCTTTCCTCTTTTATTGCTCGGATAAGTAAAATTTTCGAAAGGACTTATCATTCTTTTACGGGTGTCCACGTCTTGTCGGGATTGTAAACTTTCATATTCCCAGCGGTCTTTAATGTGTCTGCCCCGAGGTTCTTCTGGTAGACTTTTCCCTGCTGATTGACGATAAAGGTCATCAC
>JAFNGM010000170.1 GCA_017885225.1 Syntrophaceae bacterium
TGAAAAAACAAAGAAAGATTTATTGATCCAATAGGACTACCTGCTTCACCAGCTTTAGCATCATAATCAAGACATATCATTACGGAAGCAGTATGCGTATGTGTAGGATTGTCCACCTCAGTAGCAGTAATTTCATAGCATTCATTAAAATTACATTCAATAGCGAACGATACACCAGTTAGCAACAACAAGGTTGCANACANNACANNNNTTGATTATGATGCTAAAGCTGGTGAAGCAGGTAGTCCTATTGGATCAATAAATCTTTCTTTGTTTTTTCAACCGTTGGGTTTGAAAATATTAGCATACCCTGGTGGAACTTCTTCGCCTCTTGGAGCTTGTGTAGGAGCCTTCAAATTTCATGGAAGTGATAACAATGTGATAACCGGTATAGGTTTTTAAGATGAAGATAGATGGACGCTTTGGGGACATAGAACAGAAGAGTCTAACTGTCCACACTAAACCTTCCTTTGTTTTAGAAAAGGGGCTTGAAATCCAAGCCCCTTTTCTATTTGTACCATTGCAGACTTCGGTTAGCATTAATTAAAAATATCTCTTTCCCGTGCCTGCGTGTTCGTAGGTGACATTTACAAATAGGGAGTGTTCCCTTCGGGATGAAAAATGCACCATGACATATTAGTAAATCGGTGACAAGATGAGCCTTTCGAGAAATCGGCAAGAGATTGATATAAACGGTTTTACGGAATATACAAAAAAGAGATTCCCCCAAAAGCTGCGTATAAACCCTCAGTGAAAGCGGCAAAAGAAGGAAAAAGCCTAAAAATCACCCCCAAGAAAATAATAGAGCGCGGGACACATTTCTTGTAAAATTAAGTAGCCACACAAAACCAACAAGAAAGGAGCCGCGCCCTTGGCAAAGATTATACAGCAAAAGATATTCAGATGGAAGGATGTAGAAGCAAGCGGGGAGTTAGATAGACTGAATATGGTGATAGAGGCAATTCCCGATGACGATTTAATGAAAGCATTGGAGGCAGAGCGGAAGGGCCGCCGGGATGATTATCCGATACGTGCTGTATGGAACAGCATCCTTGCGGGGATAGTATATCAGCATGCTTCCATAGAATCACTGAGACGGGAACTTTTAAGGAACGGCGAATTAAGAGAGGCATGCGGATTTGATCCTGCTCTTGGGGGAAGATCAGTCCCCTCCAAGGATGCATATTCCGCAATATTGAAGAAACTGATGAAGAAGCAAAATATGATAGACAGGATGTTTGATAACGTCATAGAGGAACTGAAGAAATATCTACCTGAATTAGGGTGTCATCTGGCGATAGACAGCAAGAAGATAGAGAGTTATGCGAGGGGCAAAAAGAATCCCGATGAAAGTTCCGATCCCGAGGCTGACTGGGGGTACAAGACATACAAAGGCAATAGGGCAGACGGGAGTATTTGGGAAAAGATCAGTTCATGGTTTGGGTACAAACTGCATCTTCTTGTGGATACGACATATGAGATGCCGGTGGGCTATACAGTAACAAAAGCAACGAGGGCGGATATAGAAGAGATGTTGCCGATGGTAGAGGAGGCGAAAAAGAAACATTTTCAGAGCATAGAGACACTTGCAGGAGATAAGGCGTATGACAGTGGGCCACACAATGAGGCTTTATACGATACCCACGGAATAAAACCGGTAATAGATATAAGGAACCATTGGAAGGACGGGGAGGAGACAAAGGCTCTCGTGCCTGACAGAACAGATAATGTTGTTTATGATTATCAGGGGACAGTTTATTGTCATTGTCCGGAGAGTAACGAACGATACGAGATGGCATTTTGTGGATTTGAGAAAGACCGAAAGGCACTGAAATATAGATGTCCGGTAGCGGCTTACGGGGTAGAGTGTAAGGGATACGCACAGTGCTCGCAGAAGACGAAAGGTAAAATAGTGAGGATACCGCTTGATGCTGACAGACGTATATTTGTGCCGATAGCGAGGAGCAGTTATAAGTGGCAGCGGATATATAACGGCAGGACGGCAGTTGAGAGAGTAAACAGTCGAATAGACTTATCCTTTGGGTTTGAGCATCATTTTATAAGGGGTAAGGCAAAGATGACACTGAGGGTTGGCTTGGCGCTCTTGGTGATGATATCTATGGCTTTGGCAAGAATAAAAAGAGACCAGGAGAAAGACATGAGGTCTCTTATAAAACAGGCTGCCTGAACGAAGAGCTTTAACAGCTTCTATGCATATCAAGGGAGTAGTGTTTTCAATTGCAGGGAATTGAGTTGTCTAAAGTCTATCGGGGAGACAAAATGAGTGTTTATGGATTGGGGAAACACCCTTCATCCCCGGTTATGCAATATCTCTGATAGCACCACTTGTAAAAAATGCTATTTCTCGAATGCCTCATTCTGCGCTTGCAATTGACTTCGCAAGAAACTAATCATTATAATTTCATTTGATTCAAAACCATGGAAGAAATTAACGAACTCATAGAACAGCGTATAAAGAAACTTGAGGAACTGCGGCAGTCAGGTGTAGAACCTTTTGGCGGTTCATTCTATGCTGAATACCATGCAACTGACCTTCATGATAAGTTCAGCGGGGTATCAAAAGAAACCCTTGAGATTGAGCCTGTTGCCGCTTCTCTTGCAGGCAGGATTGTTGCCATGAGGAATTTTGGCAAGGCAGCCTTTGCGCATATTCAGGATGCTACAGGCAGGATACAGGTTTATTTAAGAAAAGATATCCTGAATGAAAAATGTTATTTGGTCAAAAAACTTGATATTGGGGATATTATCGGTTTGAAGGGAAAACTCTTCAGAACGAAAACCAATGAGCTTACTATTGAGGTTAATGATGTGGTTTTGCTTACAAAATCGCTCAGGCCTTTGCCTGAGAAATGGCATGGATTGAAGGATATCGAGACACGATACAGACAGAGATATGTTGATTTGATCGTTAACCCCGAGGTTAAACAGGCATTCGTAAAGAGAAGCATTATCATTAAGGCCATAAGAGACTTTCTTGAATCAAAAGGTTTTATCGAAGTGGAGACCCCTATGATGCAGCAGATTCCAGGTGGTGCAACTGCGAGACCTTTCAAGACACATCATAACGCACTCGATGCAGACCTTTATCTCAGGATTGCCCCGGAGCTTTATTTGAAAAGGCTTCTCGTTGGCGGATACGAGAGGGTATATGAACTCAACAGGAATTTCAGGAATGAAGGCA
>JAFNGM010000171.1 GCA_017885225.1 Syntrophaceae bacterium
ATTCATTGGCATATGCAGGGAATGCCGAAAAGAAAGACGAGCATAATGGACATGCTCGATCCCTTTATCGAAATCATTTTGGATGGCATCCGGGCCAAGGAAGAAAATGCCGGATTGACCCTTTATCTGAAACCGGAAGCCGCCCGGGTTTTCGGGGAACTCCTCCAGACAAAGGAAATATTAAAAAAACGCTTAAAGGCTCCGCGAAGGCTTCTCAAGCAAGAAAAACACACTGATAAAAAAAGACATTAAAAGAAAGGAGTATCATCATGAGAACCAAACAAGATTACATCAAAGGTCTGTCCAAGATGAAGCGGAATATTTATTATGATGGACAACTGCTCGACAGGACGGACGAACTTCAGATGGATTGCCTCAATACCATCGGTACAACGTATGACGAGGCGGCCAAGCCTGAAAACCAGGATCTGTGCACGGCGATTTCTCATCTCACGGGCGAGCGGATTAACCGCTTTAACCACATCCATCAGAACACGGATGACCTGCATAAAAAACAGGACATGACCCGTATGCTCTGCCAGAAGGTCGGCGGCTGCATTCAGCGCTGCATGGGAATTGACGGCACAAACGCCATCTACAACGTTTCTTACGAAGCGGATAAGGTGAACAAAGGAGCCACTCAGTACCATGAGAATTTCAAAAAGTGGCTTACCCGTTTCCAAAAAGAAGACCTTATCGGCTGCTGTGCGCAAACTGACGTAAAGGGTGACCGACTGCTGCGTCCCGCAGACCAACCGAACCCCGGTGCTTATGTGCGGATAAAGGAGAGGTTGAAGGATGGTATAGTAGTAGATGGTTGTAAGGTGCATATTTCGGAAGCCTCCGTGGCCGACGAGGTATTGGTGGTGCCCACACGAGCCTTACGTCAACAGGATAAAGATTATGCCGTCGCCTTTGCCGTTCCTGGCGACTGGGACGGTTTGAAACAGGTTGTGACAATGCACAACCTTCGTCCCCGTGAGCATTACAAACGCGGGTTTGTGCAAGGGGCAACGGATTCATACATGATTTTCGATAACTGCTTTGTGCCCTGGGAAAGAGTCTTTTTGGCCGGAGAATACCAGCACGGCGGTGCATGTGCACTGCTTTTCGCGCTGTTCCATCGCCATTCCTATTCAGGTTGCAAACCGGCCATCGGTGATATCATCATGGGAATGGCTGCCCTGGCTGCCGAAGTTAACAATATCCACAAGGAATCCCACGTCCGGGAGAAGCTGGCGGAGATCATCATGACCACTGAGTTAGGTTATGCGGCCGGCTATACAGCATCAGACCTCGGCAAGCCCGAAGTTTATATACCGGGTGTTGGTTTTATGCCTTATGGACCCGGTTCCTACATTCCCAATTCGATTTACTGTAACGTCGGCCGGTGTCTCACTGGCGAGGCAGTCTGGCGTGAGGCAGAAATCCTCTGCGATATAGCAGGCGGN
Source organism: Syntrophaceae bacterium (assembly GCA_017885225.1). Classification (GTDB taxonomy): domain Bacteria; phylum Desulfobacterota; class Syntrophia; order Syntrophales; family UBA2185; genus UBA2185. The sequence continues at coordinate 1,452 of JAFNGM010000171.1, forward strand.
NGTTGTGGCCACTTTTCCTCATGAAAAAGATTTCAAAAACTCGGCGACAGGTGATTTACTGCTCAAGTACACTAAGAGGAATCCAAACATGTCAGCGGAAGATCAGGCCCAGTTCTGGAGATTCCTTGGCGACGTTCTCTGCTCCGCAACAGGCGGAATCGTGAACGTGGGCAACTACCATGGCGGAGGTTCGCCGATTATGGAGCAGATTGCTATTACCACTCAGTATGATATTGAGTCCCGCAAGAAGCTGGTGAAATACATTGCCGGCATGAGTGGAGGTGACCGCGAAGTCTTCAGCAAGAAGGCAAAAACGAAAAAGTAAAACTAGCAAGTAACAAAGACAGTCAAAAATAAAATTATTCTCTCACCCTGCGCCTCTCTTTAAGGGGGGAGCAGGGCGGGGAATAGGTCTATATTTTATATCTTTAAGGAGAATCAAACTATGTTCGATCTAAACCAATTTTCATTGAAAGGCAAAACAGCCCTTGTTACCGGCGGCGGCCGTGGCATCGGTCAAGCTATAGCGTTTGGTTTTGCCAAGGCCGGGGCTAAAGTCATCATCACCAGCCGTAAGATTGAGGATCTGGAAGCAACCGCGGCCGAGATCAAAGCCTTCGGCGGCGAGGCTTTTCCTCTTCAATCTCACTTAGGCAAATTTGAAGAGATACAGAAGATGGTCAACACCGTCGTGGATAAATACAAAAGGATTGATATCCTGGTCAACAATGCCGGAGCCAGTCCAGCCATTGGTTCTGTCCTCGATTCTGATGAGCGCCTCTGGGATACAATCATGAACCTGAACTTGAAAGGCGTTTATTTTGTCAGCCAGGCCGTGGCTAAAATTATGAAGAAGCAGGGTAGCGGAAAAATCATTAATGTTGCTTCGGTCGACGGATTCAATCCCGAACCAGGCGTAAGCGTCTATTCTGTTTCCAAAGCAGGTGTACGGATGATTACAAGGGCGTTTGCCAGAGAGTTGGCATCTTTTAATATTCAGGTAAACGCGATTGCTCCGGGACCTATCAGCACTAAAATGATGAATTCCCATTGGTTTCATCTCTCGCCGGAAGAGGCCAAAAAAGCAAAGGCTGAGCTGGAAAAGCTGCTGCCTACCGGACGAATCGGCATGCCTGATGAGATCGCGGGAGCTGCCGTTTATCTTGCCTCTGCCGCATCCAGCTATACAACAGGTACGGAAATCATCATCGATGGCGGCATGCTGCTGGGCAGTACTCTAGCAGCGGAATAAATAAAATATTTTTTCCATTAATCCCGGCAGGTCAATATCTGATCTGCCGGATATTTTCTGATAGTCGATAAAATTTGGTGAACGTATAATAAAGCAGGAATCATTTTTATTCTGAAATTCCGGTGAGAGCCGGGAGCCTATATTTTTGAAGGGAGAAGAGCCATGAAAAAAATGGATCATTTATTGAAGCCAATCAAGATAAAATCCATGGAAATTTCCAACCGGGTGGTCATGCCGCCTATGGGAACAGCCCTCGGTAATGACGACAGTACGGTCAGTGAAGCAAATCTTGCCTATATGAAACGCCGGGCGCAAAGCGGTGCCGGTCTTATTATTACCGAGATTACGGAAGTGCACCCCTTAGGCTCCGCCTCGCCACGGTGCATTGGTGTCTGGGATGATAAATTCATTCCGGGCTTAAGTAAGCTGGCCGGTGTTGTACATGCCCAGGGTAGCAAAATCGCCATGCAGCTGCACCATACGGGTCGCGAGAATTACCTGCTTCTCCGCAAGAAAAAAGCTATCGGGCCTTCAGCTATTCCGAGCTTCATTTTCGGCTTTCTCGGAGCGCCGCTGGAGATGACTTTGGATGACATTCAGGAAACGATTGCCGCCTTCGGCGACGCGGCCATACGCGCAAGAACCGCGGGATTCGATGCCGTGGAACTTCACGGAGCCCACGGTTATCTTCTCATGCAGTTTCTTTCCGCCCACTCCAATCAGCGAACGGATAAATACGGCGGGGACTTCCGGTCGCGTTCGCGATTTATGATTGAGTGCCTTCAGGAGGTGCGCAAGAAAGTCGGGAAAGACTTCCCCTTATCCATCAGAGTTTCAGGCGAAGAGTGTATTAAAGACGGCTATACTATCTCCGACATGCAGACCATTATTCCGGATTTGGTTAACGCCGGCGCGGATATGATTAACGTATCTTTCGGCACACACGGCAGTCCCGAGGTGAACATTGACACGCCTAATCCGAGCGCCCCGGGTGAGTTTGAACAGGGGTTTAAGGCCTTTCTTGCCCGCAAGGTTAAAGAAGTAACTAGTGTTCCTGTCATTAGTGTCGGCCGCTATACAGATCCTTACGTTATGGACGACATAATTGCCCGGGGAGATGCCGACCTCATTGCCGTTGCGCGCCAGCATCTGGCCGATCCTGACTTTCTGAAAAATGCCAGAGAAGGACATCCCCAAGACACCCTGGAATGCCTGGCCTGCAATCAGGGATGCATTGAGCGCCTTTCGCTGGAGCAGCTACCGATTCGCTGTGCCATTAATCCGCAAACCGGCCAGGAATTAATCTATCCGGAAAAGCCAGCCAAGATCAGTCGTAAAGTGTGGGTCATCGGCGGAGGTCCGGGCGGTTTAACTGCCGCTTTTGAGGCCGCACGCCTCGGACATCATATAACCCTCTTCGAGCGGGAAAAGGAGACGGGCGGAAATGTTCGTTATGCCGCAAAAGCACCACACAAAGCAGTGTACGGTAAATATATTAAGACCCTCACGGCAAATTGCAAAAAGAAAGGTGTGGATATCAAAACGGGNNATTGGCGCCGAAAAATCCACTTGCCCGGCCGAGGGCATTAACTTATCAGTGGTTTGTGACGCCTGGCAGATCCTGGATAGTGAAGTTAAGCCTAAGGATCACGTTGTCGTCATCGGCGGCGGTCTTGTAGGTATGGAAACGGCGGATTTTCTCCGTGAAAAGGGCGTCAAGAATATTACCCTGGTTGAAGTGCTGCCCACTTCACCCGTTTTGCCTTTCGCTGCACATGGCTACATGTTGCATAAGCGTCTCCGGTCGGAAGGAGTCAAACTGATGTTCGGCACGACGGTAAAACTTATTACAGAAGGATCGGTTATTGTTACCAAAAATGGAGAAGATCGTAAGCTCGAACCTGTCAATCAGGTTATTGTCGCTATCGGCGTGACGCCAAGAAATACACTCAAAGACATGCTTTCGAAAAAAGGAATTCGTCATTTTATTGTCGGCGACGCATCAGCGCCGCGCCGGATTATCGAGGCTACTACGGAAGGAGCTAAGGCCGCCTGGGACATATGATTTATTAACAGTATCATAATAATTTAGACACCATTTTGTCATTCCCCGGCTTGACCGGGGAATCCAGAAAGTATGATACGAGTAACGATCTCGATCTCCAAATGTCTTTTCAATTAAAAGTCATAAAAGTGTGAGGTATGTTTATGGATTTGCGCGAACGCTATATTCAAACGAACGGAATAAAATTGCACGTGATGGAAGCAGGACCCAAAGATGGTCCAATGATTATGTTCCTGCATGGCTTCCCGGAATTCTGGTATGCCTGGCGTAAGCAAATAGAATATTTTGCCAAAAAAGGTTATCTGGTAGTAGTTCCCGACCAGCGCGGCTATAACTTAAGCGACAAGCCTCAAGGGATTCCCTCTTACAAAGTGGACGAACTGGCCAAAGACGCCGTGGGTATCATCGACGCCTATGGGCGCGATCGGATTTTTCTTGTCGGTCATGACTGGGGCGCGTCTGTTTCCTGGTGGACGGCGCTCAAATATCCTGAACGGCTCCAACGTCTCGTCATCATGAATGTTCCTCATCCCAAGGTCATGACCAAAAATCTGTTTACAAACCAAAAACAGATGGAGAAAAGCTGGTACATATTTTACTTTCAGCTACCCGGCGCCGTGGAGAAGTTTGCCTCTGCCAATAATTATGCATGGCCAGTCACTTTGCTTGCCAAAACCAGCCGGCCGGGAGCGTTTACGAAAGAAGAACTGGAGAAATACCGGGAGGCCTTCATGCAGCCGGGAGCTTTTTCCGCCATGGTGAACTGGTACCGGGCAGCGCTTCAGGCCCCTTCCGAGCCGCCGGCCAGCTTCAGAATTACCATGCCTATTCTGGTTTTGTGGGGCGTTAATGATGTCGCCATCATTCCCGAGCAGGCTGAAGAGAGCATGACTTATTGCGATCAGGGGCGACTGGTGAAATTTGAGAAGGCCACCCATTGGCTCCAGCACGAAGAGGCCAAAAAAGTCAACAAGATGATTGAAGACTTTTTTTCTCAACAAAAATAATTCTTGACGTTTGCCTTTTTTTACAAGAAATAATTTAGGTAGAGAATTTAATTCTGATAAGCAAAGGACATCATCATGCTCAACCGTGCAGCAGCAGTTTTAGTCATTATTGATATTCAGGGTAACCTGGCTCAGGCCATGTACGACAAGGAAAATCTCTTTGCCCACACCGTAAAATTAATAAAGGGATTTAAAGTGCTCAATCTGCCGATTATCGTTACGGAACAAACTCCGCAAAAGCTAGGGCAAACAATACCACAGATAGCCGCGGAACTTGATGGCATTAAACCGATAGCCAAGGAATCTTTCAGTTGTTGGGCAGATGTCCATTTCCGCGAACAGTTGGAAGCGCTAAGCCGAAGGCATGTAGTCCTTCTGGGGATTGAGAGCCATGTTTGCGTTTACCAAACCGCTCTTGATTTCATCTCCAACGGCTACAATATTCATTTGGTTACCGACGCCATCTCTTCACGCACGAAGGAAAACCGCGAGATCGGCCTGAACGCCATGAAAAGCGCCGGCGCTCATCTCACCAGCACGGAAATGGTTCTGTTTGAACTTTTGCGCACTGCCGCCGATCTCAAAGCTAAGGATATATTTAAAATAGTGAAATAAACAGTAAAAAACATGAACGTGATTTTATAATCGGCGCCAGGATTAATTTTGTGCGTTACTTCCTGTAGTCCACAAATCGTCAATCTCGACGAAAATGCAGGACTTCAAACGATAATCATTGACTATTTATTCATCTTGTGCTCTCCTTTGCAATATAAGGCAGTATGAAATGGGTCACATTTATTCTTGAGTCGTTTACGAGTAAAAGACAAGAAAGAGGACGAAAATAATTCGTTTCTTGAGTGACGAAGGAGAACTATCATGAAAAACAGAGTGAATAACATTCTTGTATTGTTGGTAACCATCGGAGTTTTTCTTGTCTATCTCTCCCCCGCATCAGCCCAAGGCCCAAGCTGTTCCTCCGGATATCAGTACAACGCATCACAGGGAAAATGCGTGAGCCAGCAACCACCTACCACCTGTCCGCAAGGATACGTACTTTCTACAGACAAAAAAAGTTGTATTTTAAATCCTGCAGGTTTGCCCAGTCCCTTGTGTGAACAAGGCTTCTCTTACAGCCCCGATAGAGGCTTCTGCAGCCCACGCGCTGATGCAGCACCTCAACCAGATTGCGGGGCAGGGTATCGGTTTGATAAAACATTAAAAAGTTGTCAACCTGCTGGTACAATTCCACAACCAACATGTGGACATGGTTTTTCTTATAACACCGCTATTGGCCGCTGCAGCCCGCGCGCTGATGCAGCTCCACAACCGGATTGCGGATCGGGGTATCGGTTTGACAAAACATTAAAAAGTTGTCAGCCTGTTGGTACACTTCCACAACCGACATGCCCCCAATACTATCTATACGATTCAAGCAATGGCAAATGTAAACCAACCGTTACGCCTCCTCAACCAGAGTGCGGAGCGGGGTATCAGTTTGACAGAACATTAAAAAGTTGTCGACCTTATGGCACACTTCCACAACCGAAGTGCCCTCAACACTATGTATACGAGGCGTATGGAGTATGCCGAGCTCAAAGTAGCCCCAGTCCCTACTGCCCTTCAGGCTATCTATTACATAGCGAACAAAAAAAATATCTTTGTAAGCCTCCCTCATCTTCTTCACCTCCAGACCCCACCTGTCCTTCGGGCTTTGAATTCAACAGTCAACAGAAAGTATGCGTTGGCACGCTCATGCCCACATGTTCGGGGAAC
>JAFNGM010000172.1:0-230 GCA_017885225.1 Syntrophaceae bacterium
TGGCAGAATCGATCCTGTTGCACCAGTTCGTGAAGCGCGTGGAAATCAATGACCGCAGAAAAACCTTTTAGGAAGAAAAACAGGCTGCTGAGGATGATGCACCTGCTTAGGCGCATTCATTCAACGCCGCTGTCTGTCACCCATAGGCGAAACCAGCTTACGTTCATTCATAACGGAGGGCATTTCTTCCAATCACTTTATGACACTATTCGTCTGGCGAAAAGCTTTAT
>JAFNGM010000172.1:372-8418 GCA_017885225.1 Syntrophaceae bacterium
AAGCCCTTATCGCTTTCACGACATCGGCTTCAGCATATCGGGCAGCGCGGTACATGAGTTGGTAAGTATCTTCTCCGAAACATGGCAGATGGAAGGGGGGGAGCTTCCAGTGCTTTCTCTCCCCCACGACGATGAAAATTCACCCTTGATCCAGCATGAACAGGGCAATGTAACTATTATCAGCGGCGGCCCCCTTGACCGCCGCTCCTTCATCCGCAACGCTTTCCTGTTCAATATCGCGTCAGCTTCGGAGGAAATACTCATCGCAACGCCCTATTTCATTCCCGATCCTCCCATAATACGTTCGCTTCTGCGGGCTGCGCGGCGCGGGAATCGGGTGCGCCTGCTGCTGCCGGCACGCAGCGATATCCCGCTTATACGGCTTCTCGGACGCAGTTTCTACAGCGTGCTACTCCGGGAAGGGATAGAGATCTATGAGATGGAGCATGAGATCCTGCACGCCAAGGTCATGCTGATCGACGGGAAACAAGCAGTTATAGGATCTGCCAACCTCGATCAGCGCAGCTTTCATCGCAACTTTGAAATAAACCTCATCATTGACGACGAAGCGTTTGGCACTCAGATTCAATCGAAACTCCTGGAGGATTTCCGTAATTCCCGGCAGATTTTCCTGGTGGATCACGAAAAGCGGGGGATATTCACCCGTGCACTGGAGAAGATAATTAACATTGTTGGCTGGTTTCTGTAAATGCGTGCGGGGTCAGGTCTTTGCTTTTAGCATTTCTGGCTGACGAAATAACCTGCTGACAGTGGTGAAGGATAGCCGTATTTCCCCGTTGAAACCTTGCAATTGAAGCTCTCCGCAGTAAACNNGAATGCGCTCGCTACCGGATTCAAATTTTATCCATACTATGCTACATTAAACACAGACTTGCTTCTACACTCATTATAAGATACTTCTACCAGGATCCGTGATAAAGGACGACTTTCATTTACTTGCTGGAGTATGATGTATGACCCCTAAGGAATTACCTCAAGACACTCGATATTCATGGGAGTTGGTCATTGTTATCACCCTCACAACGGGTGCAATGATTACCACTTTTTACTGCCACGCTGTTCTTAAGACGGGTGTTATATTTAGCCACTTCTTTTATATACCTATCGTTGCTGCAGTCTGGTGGATGAGAAAGGGGTTTTTTGTTGCCTTACTGTTATCTGCCACCTTGATCTTGAGCCATTTGTTTTTCATGCCCTCAGAGCCTATCATTGATAATCTTATTCGCTGCTTTTTTTTCCTTTTCATCTCTCTGGTTTTGGTCAACCTTAAGGGGGCTCTGATGAAAAGCGAAGTCCGATTCCGGGAATTATTCAATAAAATGGGTATCGGTGTATCAGTATACGAGGCACGGAGCAATGGAGATGATTTTGTCTTAAAAGACATAAACCCTGCAGGAGAACAGATCAGTAACGTGAAGCAAAAACAGGTCATCGAACGGAGTGTTCTGGGGAGATTCCCGGACATCAAGGATATTGGTCTGTTTGATGTGTTTCAGCGCGTATGGAAAACCGGAGCGGCGGAGCATCATCCTGTTACACGTTACAAGGACAAGCACATCTCGCAGTGGGTGGAAAATGAAGTTTACAAACTGCCATCCGGCGAGATTGTTGCCATTTATGAAGACATTACAGAGCGCAAACGGGCAGAGGAAGAGTTAATCAGGGTAAAGAAACTGGAGTCTCTGGGGGTTTTTGCTGATGGGATCGCTCACGATTTCAACAAGTTATTATCTGCCATGCTGCTGAATATATTTGATGCCAAATTGTCTTATGCGAATGATAAGTACGCTCCTGCAGAAAAGCTTGAGAAAGCAGAAAAGTGTGGACTTCAGGCAAAAGAATTGGCCCATCGTCTGTTTACCTTTGCCAAAGGAGAGGAACCCATAAGAAAAGTCGGCTTCATTTCGCACTTGCTGAAAGATTCCGCTGCGCGAACTCTCTCCGGGTCCACTGTCAACAGTGAGTTTGTACTGCCCGACGATCTCTGGCCTGTTGAGATGGATGAGGTGCAGATCAGTCAGGTAATTCATACTATCGTTAACAATGCCAGGGAGGCCATGCCCGAGGGAGGCACTGTAACCATCCAGGCTGAAAACGTGAACGTGACTGCAGGAAACGGTTTGCCGCTCAAAGAAGGAAAATATGTAAAATGGTCTGTAAAGGATCATGGTATCGGCATTCCTCAAAAGGATTTGTTTCAAATATTTGACCCCTATTTTACCACCAAGCCGGAAGGGAGCGCGAGGGGGAGAGGGCTTGGACTCACCGTGTGTTATGCGATCCTCAAGAAGCATGATGGATTTATTACCGTTGAATCTGAACCGGGTAGTGGATCTACCTTTTTTGTGTATTTGCCTGCTTCGCCCCAGGAGGGTCTTTCTCCAACAAAGGAGACGGCCCGCGCCTTTACGAGGAAGGGGGCGGTTCTTGTTATGGATGATGAGGAAGCCGTGCGGAATGCAACAGGCATTGTCCTCCATTATCTTGGATATGAGGTTGAATTCGCCAGGGACGGCAGTGAAGCCGTCACTCTTTACACGGAAGCAAAAGACAAAGGGCATCCGTTTTCAGCAGTAATTCTGGATCTGAACGTTACGGACGGCAAGGGAGCGAAGGAAACTATACCAGAGTTGCTGCAGATAGATCCGCGGGTAAAGGCTGTTTTGAATACCGGATATAGCGATGATCCTGTAGTATTTGAACTCAGCACGCATGGCTTCTCTGCGGCCGTCGCCGTTCCGTATGATCTGGAAAAAATGAAAGAGATACTGAGCATGCTGATTGATAATGGGGCTCAAGTTGACAAAGCAAGTTGACTGAGGTAGATTTCATATCAAAATTAATGCAGTGAATTTTGCGTATTTATAACATCGATGAAGGAGTAGACATGAAAGCTAAAGTATATTTCATCAATCCACATTCGAGGACGTTTTCCTATGAATCAGGGCTTGAAGGCAAATTCGAAAACTTTCTGAAAGGCTTCGATCTTTCTGCGTATATCGCCAGGGATGAGGTAGTTCCCATCAAGATGCACCTGGGCAACAGGGGCGCGTTCAGAACTATCAGACCGCAGTTTGTGAAGCTGGTAGTGGACGCCGTCAAGAGTATCCCTGCCCAACCCTTTGTCACGGACTCGGTAAGGGTGCCGGGCTATGAGTATCTCGAAATCGCCAAAAACGCAGGCTACACTCACCTTACCCTCGGTGCTCCGGTGGTGCTTGCCGACGGAATCTACGGCAACGATTCCTTCAAGGTCAAAGCGGGAGAATTGCTGGGAGAGGTATCGATCGCCTCGGCGATCCATGATGCACCTTCCATGGTGGTTCTCACCCATGTGAAGGGTCATATCCAGGCCGTTCTCGGCGGCGCCATAAAGAACCTCTCCATGGGCGGGGTATCTTTTGCGCCGCGGAACGATACATGGCAGCACGGAAGGGGCAGGATGCATTTTCTCATCGGCGATATCATGGAATGGGATGAGTCGAAATGCACCCTCTGCTATGATTGTATGAATGTTTGCCCCATGGAGTGCATCACATTCCCCGATGACAAATACACCGTAGATAATGCGAATTGCTGGAGATGCGGACGCTGCGCGAGAGTGTGTCCGGTAGAGGCCATCGCGGTGCCCATAACCCACGAAATCTTCATGAAGGCCCTTGTAGAGGGCGCAAAAGCAGTGGTGGACACCTTTGAGAAGCGCCGTATCCTGTACATAAATTTTCTGCTTGAAATGCAGCCCGAGTGTGACTGCATGCCCATGGCAGACCCGCCCGTAGCCCAGGACCAGGGCATCCTCATTTCAGATGATCCCGTCGCCATTGACGCGGCCACCCTCGACATCTTGAGCAGGGTAACGCCTCTGCCCGATTCAAGGGCAGCGGACATCACGATGAAAGATGGATGGGACATCTTTAGCCTCCTCCACAAGAAGGACGGGAAACTCCAGATTAAAGAAGCGGAACAGTTGGGTCTCGGCAGCAGTGATTACGAGCTCGTAAAGGTCGGTTAATTTAAACAATAACATGAAGCACATCCTCAATGACCAGGAACGCGGCCAGCTGGATCGACGCATAGTGGAGGCGGAGAAGCGCACGGGTGCTCAAATTGTGCTTGCCGTCGTCGAGCGCAGCGATTCTTACGCGGAGATCCCCTGGAAAGCCTTCGCGTTGGCAGCGTCCTTTGCGGGCCTCGTAGTTTTTTTTCAGGCAATGCTGCGGCCTGAATGGCTTACACACACCGCGGTGTTGCGCGCCCTGGCCACGACACTCGCGGCGGGAGCCGTCTGTGCCTTCATGACTGTTTGTTTACCGTGGTTCGCGAGATTTTTTCTCAACGCCCACCGCAAAGAGAGGGAGGTCCGCCAACACGCAGAGTCTCTTTTCCTCTCCCACCAGTTGTTTGCCACGCGCAAAAGGTCGGGCATCTTGCTTCTCGTGAGCCTGTTCGAGCGGCAGGTCATTATTCTGCCCGACACGGGTATCAGCACGCGCCTAAGCCGGGAAGCCATGCAGGATATCATTTCCCTTATGACGCCGTCCCTCGCATCAGGCTCAGTGACCCGTGCCCTGGAAGAAGGACTGGCAAAACTCGAGGAGATACTGGCTGCCACGGCGACCGGCGAAGCCGGGGAAAATGAACTTCCCGACGAAATCATCGAGGAGAAACGCTCATGAAAACGTCACTGCGCCTGGCGCTCATCGCAGCAATGTTTTTATTGGCGCCGTTCTCCTTTGGGGCGGACATTCCCTTTCTCACCGGCCGCGTAACCGACAACGCGGACATTCTTTCCAAGGAGACACGCCGAACAATTACGGAAAGCCTCAAGGCACACGAGCAGAAAACCGGCAACCAGATTGCTGTCCTCACAATTCCCTCATTGGAGGCTGAAAGCATTGAGGAATATGCCGTTGCGGTGTTCAACTCGTGGAAGCTCGGTCAAAAAGGAAAAGACAATGGAATTCTGGTTGTCGTTGCACCAAATGACCGGCGTATACGCATCGAAGTGGGCTATGGACTCGAAGGGACACTCCCCGATGGTTTAGCCGGCAGTATCATTCGTACTCTCATGACACCTCAGTTCAAGACCGGAAATTACAATGACGGCATTCAGTCCGGCATTAAAGCCATTATCGAAGTGCTCGAAGGAAGAAAGATAGCGACGGAGGAAAGCACTGCTGCCGGCAAGGAAAAGGGAAAACCGACGTCCGGGTTAGGGCTCGATGATATGGGTCTTTCAATCACGGAGCGGATTCTCTTAGGCGCTTTTATCTTTGGTATTATCGGACTATTTACCGTGATCGGCATCCTCACGCCTGGCGTAGGGTGGTTCCTCTACTTCTTCCTTATCCCTTTTTGGGCCATGTTCCCTATTATTGTTGTGGGTACTACGGGCGCGCTGTACTGTCTTATAACCTATTTGATATCATTTCCGCTCGCCAAGTTGCTGCTTAAAAATACCGACTGGTACCTTAAGGCAAAGAATGATCTTCGCACCAAGGGGCAAGCCTCCATCGGAGGTTTCACGGTTTCATCAGGAACCTCCGGCGGCTCCTGGAGCTCAAGCAGTTCCAGCTTTTCAGGAGGCGGCGGGTCATCGGGCGGAGGCGGCGCATCCGGCAGCTGGTAACGAGAGATCACCGCAACTCACCGTGTCAGCCTGTGAGTCTGAGATCACCCTTTACTATATACTGGTGAGTGCGACCGCGTGTGGATAGTGCAGTAAGGACATTGCGCATGGCTTCGCGATACTCTCATGAAAAGGTCTTTGGTGGTTTGATGTGCACCCGGCGAGTTCTCAGAAAAGCTATTGCGCTGAGAATGCCTATCCCTGAAAGGATTAAAACAATACCAACGTTCTCATACAAAGTCGGAATTTCTCCGAGCTGAACGGCGGCTGCAAAAATGGCAATTACGGGCGTGACGAGCGTTCCCATTGTTGCCATTCCCGCCGGAAGCTTCTCCAGTATATAAAACCAGAGCAGATATGCGACGACGCTGGTGACAAAGATATTATATACCAAGGCAGCAATGAATACGGTGGTCCACTGGATAGGAGGTGCAGGCACCAGGAACGCAACAAGCATGAGAGGCCCTACGCCGTAAATCATCTGCCACGCAGTAACTGACACAACGTCGAAGTCCGGGCTCCGTCTCATGATCCGGGCGACGATTGCACTTCCCGCCCATGAGATGCCGGAAATCACCGCGAGGATACTCGAAAAGAGATTTGCCCCTGCGGCATCAACAGCCACAATGAATGCGAGTCCCGCGAATGCGAGAATTACCGCCAGCCATTCAAGACCCCTGATCCTCTCACCCAAGATAGGCCAGGCCAAAAGAATGACCCAGAACGGCATAGTATAGAGGAGTACGGCCGTTTTCCCTGCCCCGCCGCTCACGAGGGACCATATGGGAAGGCCAAGACCGAGTGTTGTAGAAAGCAGTCCCAGGAGGATTGTCCACTTCACCTGCCGCGGACGCCAATCCTTTTTCGCCAAGAGAAGTATTCCGAACAGGCATAGAGCGGCCGGGAATGCCCGCATAGCGGCAAATACGAATGGACCGCAGAAACGGAGCGCCTCCTTCATGACGACCCAGTTATAGCCCCAGATGATGGTAATGACGGCGAGGGCAAGAATAGGTTTATCCGTAGCGGTGTCAGTATTTTTCTTGGCGTGCATGGCCGATAAAACTAAGAGATTGCATCCGTTCTGTCAAGCAATTCTCTCGCAGAGTGTTATGCCCTTACTTTTTTAACCCCCTAGTGCGGTAATTTTTTCGTTTACTATTTTGACCAATATGAGGTAAAAAAGCATTCATTCTGATCTTGTTCATGAGCTGAAAAATGACTTCTGAGGATGCATTTTCTGCGAAATCGGTGACAATGGAATCGACCACTGGAAAGCACGGTGATTCTATCGCCGACAAGGCAGATCCTTGATATTGACAGCATGACGATCTGTTCCGGCTCGCGTTATCTTTGCGGCGATTTACCGAGAGTCCGCTGGGACGGCACACAGTTTTTTATCCATTGGTTCCATACAGACTATGCGAACACAATCATGCGGTCCCGTCAGCTGTTTGCCTTCTGAATCATTCCTTATACATAATCTCCACTGCTTCACACAATTTAAAGGTAAGGTCTTTACATTCGGAAGTAGGCCAACGAAGCAACCTGCTGACAATGGTGAAGGGTGGATCGAAATATTTCCCGGGAACTTTTCTGTGATACCTCCTGTCTAAAGAAATAAACAGCCATTACACACGAGGAGGTTCATCATGAAAAAAACAATATTATGGATAGCGGCCCTTGTTGCGGTGATATCCGGTTTTTCCCTCACCGCAGCATTTTCCCAGCCCGGGGAAGCGGAAGATCGAACCCTTTCCCCCTATTTCTTCATCAAGAGTGACGATCACGGCACAGACCGGCTTCCTCTCAAATCCACATCGGCGTCCGTCACTATTTCCGGGGTCATTGCTGATGTCCAGGTCACGCAGGTCTATAAAAATGAAGGGAAAAAGCCGATTGAGGCGATCTATGTCTTTCCCGCTTCGACACGGGCGGCGGTCTATGGGATGAAAATGACAATCGGCGAGAGGGTAATTGAAGCGAAGAACAAGAAACGGGACGAGGCGCGCCGCGAATATGAGCAGGCGCGGGATGAAGGGAAACGGGCGTCGCTCCTGGAGCAGCAGCGGCCCAATGTCTTCCAGATGAATGTGGCGAATATCATGCCGGGAGACACTATAAAAGTCGAACTGAAATACACGGAATTGCTTGTGCCGACAGACAGGGTATATGAATTTGTCTATCCCACCGTCGTCGGCCCCCGCTATTCCAACCAGTCCGCGGTAACCGCTCCCCCTTCAGAACGGTGGATCGAAAATCCATACCTGCACGCAGGGGAAACTCCCCCCTATGCATTCGACATCAACGTAACGATTGCTGCGGGGATGCCGATCAGGGAACTTGCCTGCTCGTCCCATAAGGTGCATGAAGCGTATACGGGATCATCCGATGCG
>JAFNGM010000173.1:0-1398 GCA_017885225.1 Syntrophaceae bacterium
TATCTACCTGGAAATCGTTTAAGCGTTTGAAACAAAATCTGCCGTTATCATCATCACCAAGATGACCATAGTATGCCGCCTTCCCACCGAGCCGGGCAATGCAACACGAAGCAGTACCACCCTGCCCTCCTCCCTCCATCATTCTGTATAAAAGTGGGATTTTGGTATCTTCCCGTGGGAATTGTTCTACAACGGCAATGAAATCCACACAGCTCCGGCCGATCACAAGCACGTCGATTTTTTCCATATCCCATTCCTTAAGTCTGAACTGAAAATTCTATCTTTGAATCATGTATAAATATGTTTAAAGCATACAATTAAAAATGATTAGTGTAAAACATAACCATTGTATAGTATANNTCAACGATCCTTTGACGTTTATCCTCCTTGCCATACCTTTATTGTATTCCATTATCATTCATGAACTGGCTCATGGCTGGGTTGCATATCGGATGGGCGATCCTACAGCAAAACTACTCGGCAGGTTAAGCCTTAATCCGTTAAAGCACCTCGATCCAATTGGTACACTCATGCTTTTCATTTTCGGTTTTGGCTGGGCAAAGCCGGTCCCGGTAAACTTCAGTAATATACATGATACCCGCAAGGGGCTTATATTCATCTCCTCAGCGGGAATCATCGCGAATATGATTTTTGCCTTCGTTGCGTTCTTTCTTATTCGCCTTTTATCACCCACGCCCGCAGGAGTTCTCGCAACCTTTCTCTTTTATCTGGCACAGATCAATATCATCCTTGCCTCATTTAATTTGATCCCGATCCCCCCTCTTGACGGTTCAAAAATTCTCATGGGATTCGTATCGGAAAGGTTTCAATATTATCTTTCGCGCATTGAGCCGTATGGATTGTTCATCATTATCGGTTTATTGTATTTTAGAGCGTTAGACCCTCTGATCGCTTTTTTCCGTTGGATAATTTTGGGTCTGATAGGTATCTTATTGCCATGACAGACTGGGTATTTGAAAATCATACCCACTAGTCACTCATACCGTTTAAGATATTCTCTGCAGTGGGGACAGAATATTCTGTTGGTTGAATCACAGTATGAATCTTCGGCGTGGCATAACGGGCAGTGAAACATACTGCGGCGGGAACCGGGGTCAGGTTTGGGAAGGTCACTGCCGCAGAACGGACAGGCTGTCGCTTCTTTTTTAATAATTTCTTCCGCGCAGAAAGGACATTTTCTCATATGGAAAAGGGGACAGGCTACTTTATGGAGTGAGGAAAAGGGAGGAAAAGTAGCCTGTCCCCTTTTCCTCGTTATTACGACAATTTCATGACGGCATTTTTTATACGTTCCAGTCCCTCTTCGATGTTGATCAAAGAGGTGGCATACGAGAGACGTATATGATTGTCATGACCAAAATCTGCCCCTGGAACAAC
>JAFNGM010000173.1:1406-23028 GCA_017885225.1 Syntrophaceae bacterium
CATGCATGTAATGCCCTGTATGGCATTTAATTTTTCGACGATTACATTTCTCCTTTTTTTAAATTCTTCAACCATTTCCGCGACGCTGTTCTGCGGCCCATTTAATGCTTCCACTGCAGCTTTTTGCGCAATTGATGTAGGATTTGACGTGTTCTGGCTCTGGAGCTTCGTGACCGAATCGATAATTTCTTCCGGGCCCGCTGCGTACCCTATTCTCCAGCCTGTCATTGAATATGCTTTGGATACCCCGTTCACTACAACGGTCATGTTCTTCATCTCTTCACTGAGGGATGCAATATTTACAAACACCTCGCCGTCGTATATGATTTTTTCATAGATGTCATCAGATATTACCAGAATGCCTTTCCCTGTTAATATTCCGGCGAGAGCTTCCAGTTCAGACGCGGTGTATACCACGCCCGTCGGATTTGATGGGCTGTTAATGATAATTGCCTTTGTTTTCCCGGTGAGGGCAGATTCCAACTGCTTCGGCAGCATTTTAAATCCCTGCGATTCAACGGTCTTGACAATAACCGGCTTCGCGCCTGAGAGAATGACCATATCAAGATAAGAAACCCAGTAAGGAGAGGGAATTATAACCTCGTCGCCTTCCTCAAAAAGAACTTGGGTAAGGTTATAGAGGGTATGCTTTGCCCCGCATGCAACGGTAATCTGTGATCTCTTGTAATGTAATTGATTGTCTTTGGACAATTTCCGAATGATCGCATCTTTCAGTTCGACAATCCCATCAACGGGTGTATATTTCGTAAACCCCTCTTCTATCGCCTTTATGGCTGCCATTTTAATGTGCAACGGAGTATCAAAATCAGGTTCCCCGGCGCCAAAACCGATTATGTTCCTGCCCTCTGCCCGTAATGCGTTGGCCTTGGCGGTAATTGCCAGCGTCGGAGACGGCTTTATTGCGGATATTCTTGATGATAGTTTCATACTATTCTGAGCCTTATTTTGCGAATTTTTCCTTTAACTTCTTGCAGACAATATCCGGTACTAGTCCCTGTACGGAGCCTCCCAGGCTGGCCGCTTCCTTGATTATCTGAGAACTTGTAAAAAACCATTCGTAACTGGTCATAAGAAATACCGTTTCTACATCCCTGTTCAGCCTCCGATTTATGAGTGCAAGCTGAAATTCATATTCAAAATCAGAGAGTGCTCTCAACCCTCTCAATATGATATTTGCTCCGGCCTTTTTGACATAATCAACAAGGAGCCCTGCATAGCTATCAACACGTACCATCTCAAAATCTGTAATGACTTCCTTAATCATTTCCATCCTCTCTTCCACAGAAAAGAGATGGGCCGGTTTGTTCGGGTTATATGCAATAAGGACGACGATCTCATCAAACATTCTCGATCCTCTTTTGATAAGGTCGATATGGCCGTTCGTGATAGGATCAAACGAACCGGGATACACAGCTATTTTTTTCATATATGCGTTCCTTTTTCTCTTTCCATTCTTTTAAAAAAGGAGATACGCGTATCACCATATCTTCTCTGATCTGTCAACATAAAAGTCCCTGTCAGCGTTCCCGGTATATCTTCCCTTACAGAATGCTGGAAAATCGCAACACCATCGGAGGAAATCATTTCTCCTTCACCGAGATATTGAAATATTTCCCTGATAAATCCTTTTTCGTAAGGCGGATCAGCAAAGAGGAAATCGAATTGTTCCCCTTTGCGCTGCAGTTTCTTTATACCTTTCGCTGCTTCTGTCTCCAGAATTTCATATTTATTGATGATACCCAAATCAAGGAGATTTCGTTTTATCGCATTCACCATGACAGGATTTTTCTCCACAAACACAACTTTCGCGGCTCCCCTGCTAAGAGCCTCCAACCCCACATTGCCGCACCCTGCAAAAAGATCAAGGAATGACTTTCCTGAAACTTCCTGAAGTATATTGAAAAGTGATTCCTTGATCCCATCAGAGGTAGGTCTTATCTTACTTTTTTTTGGTGAGTAGATTCGTCTCCCCTTTGCATCACCCCCAATAATTCTCATAAATAGTTTCTAACAAGAATTTCGGCAATCTGCACAGCGTTCAATGCGGCGCCTTTCCTCACATTATCCGACACTATCCACATATTGATACCGTTTTCTATCGATTCGTCCTCTCTGATCCTGCCCACAAATGTATCGTCCTTACCCGCCGCATCAATGGGAAGGGGATATTTATTTCTTTTCAGGTCATCGACGACGGTGACACCGGGGGCACGAGAAAGTATTTCTCTCACCTCATCTGCGGTAATCTTTTTTCCCGTTTCTATATTTACGGATTCCGAATGTCCGAACAAAACGGGGACTCTTACCGTCGTGGCAGTCACGGCGACAGATGGGTCATTAAGAATTTTTTTTGTTTCATTCACCATCTTCATTTCTTCTTTTGAATAGCCATTATCCAGAAACACATCTATATGGGGAAGGCAGTTGAACGCGATTCTATGGGGATATACCTTTATTTCTGGTTCACGGTTGTTCATAAGAGCTCTCGTTTGCTCAATCAACTCCTCAATAGCTTTCTTCCCGGTCCCTGATACGGCCTGATACGTCGATACTACTATCCTTTTAATCCTCACTGCATCATGAATCGGCTTGAGGGCGACAACCATTTGAATTGTAGAGCAGTTCGGATTCGAAATTATGCCCCTGTTCTTGTACATGCCGATTGATTCGGGATTAACCTCGGGAACTACAAGGGGAATATCAGGCTCCATTCTAAAGGCGCTCGTGTTATCGATCACAATACACCCGGACGCTGCGGCAATGGGGGCGAACCGCTGGCTGATGCTTCCTCCCGCCGAAAATAGACCTATCTGTATCCCGGCAAACGATTTCTCATTCAACACTTGGATAGGGTGCAGTTCCCCATTAAATTTCAGTTCCTTTCCGATGGATCGTTCCGAAGCAAGAAGGGTTAGACGACTCACCGGAAACTTTCTTTCCTCCAGGATTTTCACCATTTCATTCCCAACGGCACCTGTAGCACCCACTACCGCAACATGATATGCATTCACCACATTTTCCTTTTCTTCTGATTTTAACAGTTAAGAGACTTTCAAAATACTTTCCGTGAAACCATTACCACGGAAAGGGTTCGTCGTGTCATTTTTTCAGCAATCGATCCAGCTGAAAACGAAAACCCTTGGTTTTAAACTCTGTATATGCCCGTTTTCCCAATTTCATGATCAGCCACGTCGGACCTGATAAGCTATAGCCAAACGCAAACGTAAACATCATGATCTGCGGCTCTGCAATAACGATGATCATGATAAATACAATAAGGACAAACGACATGAAAGGTTTCCTGGAAAAAAAGTTAAGGTCTTTAAAACTGTAATATTTAATACTGCTTATCATCAGTAATGAGAGGGAAACGACAATGATTAAGATAGACAGATGGTTCAATTTCCCACTTCCTCCGAGATAGTAGAAAAGCAGCACTCCTGTTGCAACTACAGAGGCGGCGCCCGGGATGGGTAGCCCATTGAAAACCTTGCTGTCAATCAAGCCTATCTGAACATTGAATCGCGCGAGCCGCACGGCTCCGCAAAAGACGAAAAGAAACGCTGCAAGCCAGCCCCATTTACCGAATGTTGACAGCGCCCAGTTGTAGGTGAGAATAGCCGGTGCCACACCGAAGGCCACAAGATCAGACAGGGAATCGTACTCTGAACCGAACTTGCTGGTCGTATTCGTCATCCTTGCGATTCTCCCATCCAGACCGTCCAGCACAAAGGCTATCAGAATGGGCACTGCCGCAAACCAGTACTCTTCTTTCATAGAGGCGATAATGGAATAAAAGCCGCAAAAAAGGCTTCCCGTAGTAAAAAGGTTGGGCAGCAAATAAATCCCTTTTCTCATTCGCTCTCTTTTTGATGGGATATTTTTCTTCATTGTAACCATCCTATTTGTGTCTCTCCCGCCTTTACTTTATCGCCAACTTGTACTGATATTACCGAATCGGAAGGGAGAAAGACTTCTAATCGCGAACCGAATCTGATAAGACCGAATCGCTCACCTTTCAATATATGCATCCCCTCTTTTACCCAGCATTCAATCCTTCGTGCTATTAATCCCGCGATCTGTACCGTGAGAATTTCTTTCCCGTCATCCGTGCAAATAAGAATAGAATTTCTTTCATTAAGTTTCGATGCCTTGTCAAGATTGGCGGAAAAAAAACTCCCCTTGTCATAGTGTATGCGCCCTATCTTTCCCGTATAAGGTATCCGGTTGACATGGACATTCAATACATTCATAAATATACTGATTTTCTTTGCGGGAACCTTGAGAAGATCGTTCTCCATACCATCTTCGATCTTTATGACTTCGCCATCCGCAGGTGATATGACAGCTTTTGTATCAACTGGTGTATTCCGCTCCGGATTTCTGAAGAACCAGGCCACAAAAACCGTCGCAATAAAAAATACGAAGGCAACCCCTTTGAAACCGAAAAAAACTAAAGCGAGAGTGAAAACACCGAGGGGTATTATGAATGGAAGGCCTTCGCGGACTATGATAGTATTATGATTCATTGCCATAATTGCACGACTACTTTGAGTCCTGGAAGGCGACATTACGGTATCTGGCGAGGATTCTGAATATCTGTTCTTTCCCCCTGAGTTTCCTCTTCTGCAAATTTTTCTTTTCTACTTCCTCTTCCGCTGTCAGATAAATTCGCTTGTTAAAACCCTCAAGATCAGCTTCAAGCTTTTCATGATCTTCTACATACTTCCTCAATTCTTCATCCTTCTGGATATATTTCTTAATTAAGAGCTCATCGGCCTCTTCCATGTATACTACCTCCATATCATATTTTTATATTAAACAAAGGCACTTGTCAACACTTCATATTTGTAAGGAATTTTCTTACTGATCATTTATGGAACAGCGATATCTCCGCTTCTGACAGACGGAGATATGCCGGTGTAAGATCATCAGGATTGAGTAAATCGCCTTTTTTATGCTTTTTCTCCCCTAAAAGACCCACCGTCACCGCTCTCACACTTTGATGAATACGGGATGCGAAAAAGGACTTATCCGGCAATGAATCATGAATAAGTCTTGCATGTTTCATTGCACCATCTCCCACGAAAAATGTTTTATCATCTATGTTCGATAAAAAATCCCTTACGTCAACGACTCTCTCATGTTCTTTTATTTCCAATATATTATCTGGTTTCGTTCTGTAGAGCGCCGTATATACCTGGTTCTTTCTTGCGTCCAGCATAGGGCACACGAGCATGTCTGAGTTTACAAGATTGTATGCCAACGCATCAAGCGTTGATACGCCGACAACGGGCTTGCCTGTCGCAAGGGCGATCCCCTTGAGCGTGCTTATCCCCACGCGAAGCCCTGTAAACGATCCCGGCCCTCGAGTACATGCAAAGAGATCGATATTCCCTATTTCTATGTGTGAAATCCTGCATAAATCATGTATGGCGGGCAATACGATAACGGAATGGTTTACACCGAGATTTATGTTAATTTCACACAGTATTTCACTATCATCAAGGAGCGCAACGCTCGCCGATTGCGTTGATGTATCAAGCGCTAAAATCAACATGGTTATCGCGAAAAGATTTTATTGATATTTTCAAAACTAAGATTCAATCTTTCAATATCCATAATGAAAACAAACACCATAAGGATAACTAATATAACAAAACCAATCTGTTGCGCCGTTTCCCGCCATTTAATGTTAATTTCCTTACCTGTAATAATTTCTATAAAAAAGAAGAGAAGATGTCCCCCATCGAGGATTGGAATGGGAAAAAGATTGAGAATGGCAAGATTGATACTCAACAATGCCATGAAGAAAACAAATGGTATTATGCCTTCCCTGGCTTGCGTTCCCGCAATCTGGGCGATGAGAATCGGACCGCCAAGTGTTTTTGGAGAAATGACACCTTCGAAAATCTTAACAACACTGAGTACGGTCAACTTACTTATGAACCATGTCTGTTTTATTCCTGTCCAGAATGCCATAAATGGATTCATTCTCTCCGTCACCGCATACTGCGATGACGGACTGACGCCCATCTTATAAGATGCGATCTCTTCTCCAAAAATATTTTGGGTCTTCAGCAATCTTGGTTTCAATGAAACCTCTAATAATTGCTCATTCCTTTTAAGAGAGATATGTATTTCCTTTCCCCCGCTTTTACTGATGTCTTCAGCAAGTTTCTCCCACCGTGAAATCTCTTGTCCGTTGATTGCGACGATCACATCGCCTTCTTTTATACCGGCCTCAAATGCCGGAGACCCTTCCTGAACACCGCCAATATAGGTAGTCAGTGCCGGCACCCCCGTCATATACACGATGGTGAAAATCAGTATGGCAAGGAGGAAATTAAAGATCGGACCGGCGGCGACAATGGCTATTCGTTTCGAGACCGGTTGTTTCAGGAAAGATCTCTTTTCATCTTCAGCCGAGAGCTCCTCATCGTGAGACTCTCCGAGGAGTTTGACATAGCCTCCCAGCGGAATCATTGAAATTAGATATTCCGTTTCTCCGACCTTTTTCCCTATCAGTCTGG
Source organism: Syntrophaceae bacterium (assembly GCA_017885225.1). Classification (GTDB taxonomy): domain Bacteria; phylum Desulfobacterota; class Syntrophia; order Syntrophales; family UBA2185; genus UBA2185. The sequence continues at coordinate 7,961 of JAFNGM010000173.1, forward strand.
GTCCAAATCCAAGGGAAAATTTTAATACACCCACGCCTGAATACTTGGCGACCAGAAAATGGCCGAATTCATGGGCAAAGATAAGAACTCCCAGCAGTACAATAAGAGATATGATGCTTACACCTAACACGATACAACATTTATCCTTTCAATAGATTTCGACGCACAATTCCTCGCCCATCGATCCGCGTCCATTATTTCACCGAGGGTAGGAACCTCTTTTTTCTGATGGCAAGACAATGCTTCTTCGACTAATTTTGATATGTCCGTAAATCCTATTCTCTCCTCTAAGAATGCATGAACGGCAACCTCATTTGCCGCATTCATGACCGCGGGCATTGTCCCTCCTGCTTTTCCCGCTTTATACGCCAGTTGCAGGTTAGGAAATTTTTCTTCATCAGGGCGATAAAATTCCAGTACACCGACCTTAAACAAGTCAAGAGAAGCTCCAGGATTGAATATTCGTTCAGGAAAAGAAAGGGCATACGCGATGGGAATCCTCATATCCGGAATACTGAGCTGCGCCATTATTGATCCATCGATAAATTCAACCATGGAATGGATCATGCTTTGCGGATGAATATGCACCTCAATATTCTCCAAATCAACATGGAATAGCCACCGTGCTTCTATGATTTCCAGACCCTTGTTCATCATAGTAGCAGAATCGATGGTAATTTTTCGTCCCATCTTCCAGCTCGGGTGTTTCAATGCATCTGCAGGTTTTACCCCTGCAAGTTCTTTTTTTGAGAGATGGAAAAACGGCCCGCCAGACGCAGTGAGAATGATTCTTTTTATATCCTCTGCCCTTTGGCCGGTGATGCATTGAAAAATTGCACTGTGCTCGCTATCAACCGGTAATATTCTAACATTCTTTTCGCGCGCTTTATCAACAACAAGAGGTCCTGCCATCACCATTACTTCCTTATTCGCGAGGGCTATGTCTTTTCCTGCTTCAATCGCTTCCATGGTCGGCATAAGACCTGCCGAACCTACCATGGCGGAAATCACCATATGGGCTTCTTTTATCGATGCCACCTCGCGATACCCGTCCTCTCCGAACAATATTCCCGTACCTATGGAAGGATTTATTATCTTTTTCAATTCTCGCGCATGAATCTCATCGATAACTGATACGACCTGAGGTTTGAACTTTTCAATCTGTTGCCTGAGCAGACCAATATTCGTACATGCCGACAGGGCAACAACATTAAAGCGATCATGATTGCTCCCTATCACATCTAATGCATTTTCTCCGATGGAGCCGGTTGACCCCAGTATAGATATATTCTTCATGCCATTATGAAAACTCTGTAGTAGTACACAAATGGTGCAATAAATATCATGCAGTCAAGCCTGTCAAGCAAACCTCCGTGACCAATGAGAAACGAACCGGAATCCTTCACTCCTGACGCCCTTTTTATCATGGACTCGCACAGATCGCCCAGTTGACCTAAAATACCTCCCCAAAGTCCGATTATGATGGCATGAAGAACAGGAAGCTTAGGATACACCACAGAGCGGAATACCAAGCATCCTATAACACAGCCTATGAATAGCGCAATGGTACCTTCCACAGTCTTTCCCGGGCTCACCAGGGGCAAGAGTTTTTTCTTTCCGATCATTCTCCCTACATAAAATGCCGCGATATCTCCTGAGAATGCAAGTACGAGGATAAGAAAAATCCACACTATCCCGTCATCTGATTTCCTTACTAAGATGAAGTGGGACAGCATGAACGGTATGTACATAAAACCCATTACAAGCTTGCGAAGAGGAGCGAAATCAAAAGAGTGAATGTGCGCCCTGAGGAGAAATAACATGAACACGGTTAAGACGGAAAATGCAGTGACAGCCTGCATTATGCGAAAATCACCCGAAAATGCCGCGAGAGGAAACAAGAAAGAAATTGCAATTCCTTGCCATTTTTCCTGGGAATATTCTTCACTAAAAACCATCCTGTTATACTCAATTACGGCTCCTAGAGAAATAATCATAATAAACGCGGTAAATACGCCCTCAGAACCATACATTATAATGGCAAAAAGTATCGGTACGGCGATAATTCCGGTGATCCATCTTTTTATATGAGGAGTCATCCCAGATCTGATCCACCTCTCTGGAGTTGGTCACTTGTTAAACCAAATCTCCTCTCTCTCCGTTGAAAATCGTAAATCGCTTCCATAAGATGCTTTCGCCGGAAATCAGGCCATAGGACGTCAGTAAAGTAAAGCTCCGTATACGCAGTCTGCCATAATAAAAAGTTGCTCAACCTGTATTCTCCGCTTGTTCTTATCAATAGATCAGGATCCGGAATTTCTGCGGTATATAAATACTTTGAGAAGAGTTCTTTTGTAATATTTCGCGGTCTAATTTTACCGACTCTGCTGTCTTCCGCGATACTCCTCACTGCTTCAACAATTTCATCCCTTCCGCCATAGCTCAGCGCGAGATTGAGGACCATTCCCCTGTTGTGGGCAGTCTTTTCCATTGCTTCACTGAGCAATATTCTTACAGGCTCTTTTAATATACCAATATTACCAATGACCATAAGACGGATATCATGCTTCATCAATTTCTTAATTTCTGAATGAAGGTACTCTTTCAGCAATTCCATCAATGCATCCACTTCTTCTCGTGGGCGAAGCCAATTCTCCACAGAAAATGCATACAGCGTAAGGTATTGTATGCCCAGCTCCCGACAGACCTTTACAGTAAGCTTCACGGATTTTGCACCCTGCCTATGTCCTGATATCCTTCCCAGAGTGTGCTTTTCCGCCCATCTGCCATTACCATCCATAATGATCGCAATGTGCCGGGGAAGATTATTTTGATCAATTTTCTTCATTAAATATGCACTTCTTTTCTCTATATATATATAATTATTAAAAATTACATTATCACAGTCAAGGTAAAAGATCAAGTCACGCGAAGATTGACGTACATATCATGAAAATAAATAAGGAGCCCAAAGGCTCCTTATTATTTGTTCATTATTTCTCATAACCTTATAGTTAAATTTCCATGATTTCTTTTTCCTTGGAAGCAAGGATGCCATCGGTTTTTTCTATATATTTATCAGTTATTTCTTGAACCTCATCGTGATAGGCATAGAATTCATCCTCAGAAATGTCATTATCTTTCTTAAGGGTTTTAAGATTGTCATTCGTATCTCTTCTCGCGTTTCTCAGGTTGATTTTACACTCTTCTGCAAGCCTTTTTACAACCTTTACGAGTTCTCTTCTTCGCTCTTCTGTCAAAGAGGGAATTGCAATGCGTATCAATTTCCCATCGTTTATCGGATTGAGACCAAGGTCAGATTTTTGTATAGCTTTCTCGACACTCCCGATGACGCTGCTATCCCATGGTGATATCACAATCATCCGGCTCTCCGGTATAGAAAGCGTTGCAATCTGATTTAATGGCGTGGGAACACCGTAGTACTCTACTTTTACACCGTCAAGAAGCGACAGCGACGCTCTTCCTGTCCTTACCTTATTCAGGGATTTCTCAAAAGAGCGGATTGCTTTATCCATGCTGTCTTGCAGTTCCTCAAACACCAATGCCTTCATATTCTATGCCCTGACAGTTGTTCCTACCGATTTTCCGCTAATCACACGTTTAATATTACCGTTTTTCTGCAAGTTAAATACCACAATAGGAAGATTATTCTCACGGCAAAGAGAAATTGCTGTTGCATCCATTACTTTAAGATGCCTCGTTAACACATCATTATAGCAAATCTCCTGAAACATGAGTGCATCACTATGTTTAACCGGATCCTTGTCATAGACGCCATCAACTTTCGTTGCCTTCAAAATAACGTCTGCCTTGATCTCTATGGCCCTTAATGAGGCGGCAGTATCTGTCGTAAAGTAGGGATTACCCGTACCGCCCGCAAATATGACAACCCTTCCTTTTTCCAAGTGACGAATAGCCCTCCTCTGAATGTAAGGTTCCGCCACTTCTTTCATCTCTATCGCGGACAATACTCGTGTAATGACGCTTTTCTTTTCTAATGCGCTCTGGAGCGCAATACTGTTTATGACCGTGGCGAGCATTCCCATGTAATCCGCGGAAGTCCTATCCATACCTTTTACGTTGGCTTCCAAGCCGCGAAATATATTTCCCCCGCCAACGACTATGCCCAGTTGCACACCGAGGTCGACCACCTCTTTTATCTCCTGGCTTATGCTGGATATTGCGTCAATATCTATCCCATAGGAACTCTTGCCCATAAGGACTTCGCCACTCAGTTTTAAAAGCACTCTTTTATAGATAGGTCGTTTCATTGTTATTGTTTCAGGTCTTCTCCCAGCTGGAACCGTATGAACCTCCTGATAATAATGTTCTCCCCGGTTTTTGCGATCATATTATTGATGAGTGTCTCAACGGTTATATCCGTATCCTTGATGAACTTCTGATTCAAAAGGCATACGTCCTCATAATATTTCTTGAGTTTTCCTTCTATAATCTTATCCCATATTTTCTCCGGTTTTTTCTCCGCCATGGCCTGACTTCTGTAAATTTCCTTTTCACCTTCCATGACTACAGACGGTATATCCTCCGGTCTTATATATGTAGGATTTGCCGCTGCGATATGCATTGTTAAATCCTTTGCCAGAAGTTGAAAATTATCCGTTTTCGCGACAAAGTCCGTTTCGCAATTAAGCTCTACCAAAACCCCGATTCTCCCACCCATGTGAATGTATGAGGAGATCACACCGTCTTTCGCTGCCTTCGATGATCTCTTTGTAGCGGCGGACATTCCTTTTTTTCGCAGAAACTCAATTGCCTTATCAAAGTTGCCATCAGAAACGGCAAGGGCCTCCTTGCAATCCATTATCCCGACGCCTGTCTTGTTTCTCAGTTCTTTTACCATTGTTGACGAAATGCTCAATTTTCCATACCTCCCGGACGCATTGCTTATTTATAATGCCGCGCCACATCACTTTCAAAAGTTTCATCAATATCTGTTATTCCATCCTTCGTTTCCACTGATTCAGGAACATCCGATCCCATAGCATCACCCGCAGTCATTGTTTCGGCCTGCACTTCCTTATCCGTATCAGCCTGAATATTTTCTTCAAACCTCTTTTTCCCCTCTACGACGGCATCTGCAATCTTGGAAGCGAACAGCTTAATCGCCCTGATCGCGTCATCATTGCCGGGAATAACATAATCAATATCATCGGGATCGCAATTAGTATCCACTATCGCCACAATAGGAATTCTCAGTTTCCGCGCTTCCTTTACGGCTATACTTTCCCTCTTTGGATCAACAACGAATACTCCACCCGGAACACGTTTAATTAATTTTATGCCGCCTAATACTTTATCAAGCTTATTCATCTCCTTCTGGAGTTTCATAATCTCTTTTTTAGGAAATGCTTTGATACTATCATCCGCAAACATTTTCTGCAGGGTGTTGAGCCTCTCTATCCTTTTACTGATGGTATTAAAATTAGTGAGCATACCACCTAACCACCTCTGATTCACAAAAGGCATCCCGCATCTCTCGGCTTCTTCTTTGACAGCTTCCTGAGATTGTTTTTTTGTACCTATGAAGAGAACATCTCTTCCCTCAGCAACCAGGTTCACAACGAAATCATATGCCGCCTGGAACATCCCTACTGTCTGCTGGAGGTCAATAATGTAAATGCCGTTTCTCGCACCAAATATGTAGGGTTTCATCTTCGGATTCCACTTGTTTGTCTGATGACCGAAGTGGACACCTGCCTCAAGTAACAATTTCATAGAAATACTCGCCATTTTTTGCACTCCTTGTGTGTTTTTACCTCCATCCTTATCATCTTGCACGGGGAACTTTTCTCAGGAAAAGCAACATCCCGTCAATCAAAGGATGTGTGAAATTCGATGGCTGATAGCATAAAGATTTTTAATTAGCAAGTGAAAAAAGGGTACATTTATGTATGATAGTGCGCATTAATCCTGATATATTCCATAGAAAGATCGGACGCATATACTCTATATGCCTTATTNNGAATATTCTCTATATAGAGCGTAATGCCCTCAAGGGGGAACTGCACCCCGGTGGAACCGGCGGCCGCCAAAATTCTCCCCCAGTTGGGATCACAACCGTAGAACGCCGTTTTCACCAGATTAGAGTTGGCAATTGCATAGGCAACTCTTTTCGCATCTGCCAGTGATTTTGCCTCATCAACAAAAATCTCTATAACCTTAGTCGCTCCCTCACCATCTCTGATCATGTCCAACGAAAGATCGGACATTACATGGCAAAGCATCTCCTTGAACAAAGAAGTATTCACAGAAGATGAGGTAAGCCGTGTGTTCCGGGCAACACCATTTGCCAAAATTATGGCGGTATCGTTTGTGCTCATGCATCCATCAACCGTTATGGCATTAAAACTCCTGTCCGCCGCCCCCCTAAAAACTGTTTTAAGTACACGAGAATCTATGTCTGCATCGGTTATCACAAATGCGAGCATCGTTGCCATGTGAGGCTCTATCATGCCCGCTCCCTTCGCAATACCACACACCGTAATTTCCTTCGAACCGATAAATCCTTTTCGACAAGATATCTTGGAATATTTATCCGTTGTCATGATCGCTTCTGCAGCAAGACGAACACCCTCTTGATGCAATCCTTCCACAAGCTCATTCATACCAACCCTGATATTATCTAATGGAAGCCTGTGTCCGATAACACCGGTAGATGCGACCAACACAAGTTCATCATTGATATGCAGCCTCTGTGACGCAATTTTTGACATTTCCACCGCATCCCCATATCCAGCGGGGCCTGTGGCTGCGTTCGCATTCCCGCTGTTTGCTACAATTGCCTGAGCTAAACCGGTTTTCACCCTTTCCATATCAAGGAGGACAGGTGCTGCTTTGATGCGATTTTTTGTAAATAACGCTGACACCTTTGCCGGAACGGTGGAAAAGATCAAGGCCAGATCCTTCATGCTGTCCTGCTTGATGCCCGCATGAATACCATTGGCCAGAAAACCGGGAACAGCATATGTTTCTGCATTCTGAGTCATAGTATATCGATACCCTCACATAATATAATTCATCCGCAACATTTTTTATACTTTTTCCCGCTCCCACACGGGCAGGGATCATTTCGTCCCACTTTTTTCGCATCTTTCTTCACAGTAGACGCCTGAGCCGTTTCTTCCCCCCGGCTCAGTATATAATCCTGGCTTGCTTTCTCCTGCATCTCATCTATTTCTTCCTCACGCTGGATCCTCACGATACAGAGCTTTTCAAGGGTATCTTCTTTAANNCCCTCTTTCTGATATTCCCTGACGGGGTCCTTCTGGCCGTATCCTCTTAGACCGATGCCCTCCTTCAGGTGATCCATACTGAGGAGATGATCCTTCCAATGCGTATCTATAGACTGCAGCATGATGACCTTCATGAGGTAGTCCATGAGCGCTTTGCCGTATTCCTGCTCCTTATTATGAAGCAGTGTTTTTACCCTTGAAATGATGGTTTCCTTCATACCATCTATTCCCATATTGCCGGAGTTCTCAACGAGATGCAGACGGAGAGTAAACTGTTTGAATACTCGATCATCGAGGCCCTTCAGGTTCCATTCTTCAGGATGAGATTTCTCATCTACATATTCCGGGATTAGCACCTCTACAATTTCTTCCAGCATTTCTTCAATATCGGCCGACAGATCTTCTCCCTTCAGCACCCTTTTTCGCTGCTCATAAATAACCTGCCTCTGCCTGTTCATTACGTCGTCAAACTCAAGGAGATGCTTGCGAATATCGAAATTATGGGATTCCACCCTCTTTTGTGCATTCTCTATGGCCTTGGAAATAAGCTTGTGCTCAATCGGCTGATTCTCTTCCATGCCAATACGGTCCATTACGGATGAAATTCGTTCGGCACCAAATATCCTGAGAAGATCATCCTCGAGAGCAAGATAGAACTGCGAAGAACCCATATCTCCTTGGCGTCCCGATCGTCCTCTGAGCTGGTTGTCAATGCGACGACTCTCATGTCTTTCTGTCCCGAGAATATGAAGACCCCCGAGTTCAGCTACCCCTTCGCCAAGCTTTATATCGGTTCCGCGACCGGCCATATTAGTCGATATGGTCACCATGCCAGGTTGTCCAGCCTGGGCAACGATTTCCGCTTCCCTTTCATGATGTTTCGCATTGAGAACATGATGCTTGATTCCGGTTCGCGAAAGATATCTGCTTAATAGTTCAGATTTTTCAATGGATATGGTACCCACGAGGACAGGTCTTTTTTCTTTGTGTAGCGCTTTAATCTCTTCAATAACGGCATTAAATTTTTCCGCTTCAGTTTTGTAAATTATATCAGAATTATCGACTCGGATCATCGGCATGTTTGTCGGAATTACCATAACATCGAGGTTATAAATTTTCTTAAATTCAGCTGCCTCCGTATCGGCTGTTCCCGTCATGCCGGCCAGTTTTTTATACATCCTAAAGTAATTTTGGAAAGTTATTGATGCAAGTGTTTGATTTTCCCTCTCTATCTTTACCTTTTCCTTAGCTTCAAGGGCCTGATGAAGACCATCGCTGTAACGTCTTCCCGGCATGACCCTTCCCGTGAATTCATCAACAATAATAACTTTCCCTTCCGTAACCAGATAATCCACATCACTCTTAAAGAGTGCGTGTGCTTTCAACGCCTGGTTCACATGATGAAGGAGTTCGATATTTCTCGGTTCAAAGAGGTTCTGAACTTTCAGATAATTCTCTGCACGGGCAACACCCTCTTCCGTCAGAGCAACGGTGCGGCTCTTTTCATCAATCGTGTAATCCTTGTCTCTTCTTAATCGCGGTATTATCTGATTGATTCTGTAGTACTTATCCGTTGACTCTTCCGATGGTCCTGAAATTATGAGCGGCGTCCTCGCTTCATCAACGAGGATACTATCCACCTCATCAACAATGGCATAATTAAAGTCACGCTGCACGTAATCATCAAGGCTGAACTTCATATTATCGCGGAGGTAGTCGAAACCAAATTCATTGTTTGTACCGTACGTGATGTCCGCCCGATATGCCTCCCTTCTTTCGTGATCATCCATGCCATGGACAATGACACCGACAGTAAGGCCAAGAAACGTATAAATGGGGCCCATCCACCCCGCATCTCTCTTTGCCAGATAATCATTTACGGTAACCAAATGACACCCTTCTCCGGCGAGGGCATTTAAATAAAGCGGCATTGTCGCCGCGAGGGTTTTCCCCTCCCCCGTTTTCATCTCGGCAATCTTTCCCTCATGGAGTACCAATCCTCCTATTATTTGAACATCGAAAGGTCTCATGAGCAAAGTTCGTCTGGCAGCCTCCCTCGCCACAGCAAATGCCTCGATCAGTATGTCATCAAGTTCAGTTCCATTTTTTAATTTTTCCCTGAAATATGAAGTTTTTGCCCTCAGCTCCCCATCACTTAAGCCTGTTATAGTTGATTCCAGATTATTTATTTCTTCAAGGATTAAAGACAGTCGTTTTAATTCGCGATCATTTTTACTGCCGATTACCTTTTCCAATAGTGAAAAAAGCATGCGTTACCCTCTAAAAAAAAACCGGCAAATACCGGGCAGTGTGATTTCTCTCATTACAATTTCTCAATCCTGCGTCAAGGACTGAGAACCTTAATTAATTCAAATATCTTCTGGGATTTACCGGCACACCGTTCAAGAATACAGAGTAATGGAGGTGAGAACCAGTGCTGCGACCTGTATTTCCGACATACCCGATCAGGTCTCCTCTCTTCACAATAGTCCCTTGAGTCAGACTACTTTTTAAAAGGTGGCCGTACCAGGTCGATATCCCATGTCCATGATCGATTTTCACAGTATGCCCCATTTCACGATCGTAAAACACCTCGATCACTATGCCATCAGCAGGCGCCGCTATCTGAACACCTGCTCGTGCTGCAATGTCAATTCCCTTATGAAATTCTCTCGCTACCCCAAGCGGCGATGTCCTATATCCAAACTCCGACGTAACCCATCCCTGAACAGGCCACGTCGAAGGTGTAGCGGCAATTATGGATCTCTGTTCTCTCAAATACTTCAGTAATTCATGAAAACTACTTTTCTGGTCATTTGCATCCTTTGTGAGCTGATCAACGTTCTGACGGATTGTTGCTATTACTATCGTTTGATTCGACTCTGTGCCTGATGCATTCCTCATTTGCTCATTTATGGAACCGCCGATACCAAGAAGATGTCCTTTATATCGCGTATCTTCAATGTTCGCCATTGTCCTTATATTCTTATCGAGCTGGTTGAGCTCCTCCATTCTCACAGAAAACATGTTTACTTTTTCAACCAAACCATCGATCTCCAGCTTCTGTTCTTTCGTTTGTTTCCTTAATCGTTCCAGTTCGCTCCTGTCCCTTTTTATTTTAATATAGTCATAATATGCGTACATGGAAGACAGAGTAATAAGCAATAGACAGCACAGAAGTCCCTTTAACAGATTAGTTGAAAGCGTAAATTTCTTCGCGGAACTTTTTTTCTTGGGGATTATCAGGAAGGTATAAAAATTTCGTGGCATCTTTATTCCCTTTTAAAATCCTTATATCGACGAACTGTAACTTTTAACCACAAACATCTCAAAAGTCAAGGAGAGTTTATGTGCTGTGCAGAAAATTGACTTGACTTTGCAGGGAGTAATAAGCTACACAGCGCGATCATGAAGAACATTTGTTGCTGGTAATCGCAGAAAGGAGTTCCCATGGTAAAATTTGATTCTAATGCTTTAAGAAATGTGGCTGTTGTAGGGCACGGGGCAACGGGGAAGACGTCTCTATGTGAGTCCTTACTTTATATCGCCGGAAAAACAGATCGTCCTGGGAAAGTCGATGAAGGCAATTCCAGTATGGATTTTGAACCGGAGGAGCAGAAGCGGCGCATCTCAATTAGTGCCGCCACAAATTTCTTCGAGTGGGAAAAGCATAAAATTACTATTCTTGACACACCGGGTGATTCCAATTTTGCGTATGATACCAGAAATTGTCTCCGTGTTGCAGATGGTGCAATAATAGTGATAGATGCCGTCGGTGGTGTAGAATTTCAAACCGAGAAGGTCTGGGAATACGCCAATGAGTACAAGCTTCCCCGCATCGTTTTTATCAACAGAATGGACCGTGAAAGAGCTGATTTTGGGAAAAGCATCGAGAGTATCATGAACCGCCTCGGTAAAAAGGCGACACCTATATTCCTACCTATTGGTGCAGAGGACTCCTTTAAGGGAGTCGTTGACCTCATACAAAAGAAGGCCCTATTCTTTGATGATCTAAAAGGAACTTACAAATCAGGCGACATTCCACCAGATATGACAGACCTTGTTGAAAAATCGCGGGAGAATATGGTGGAAGATATCGCGGAATCCGATGATGCGTTAATGGACAAATACCTTGATACGGGTGAGTTAAGTCATGACGAACTCAAAACAGGGCTCCGGAAAAGTGTTATTTCAGGCAGCCTCGTTCCTGTCGTGTGTGGTGCCGCTTTGAAGAACATGGGTATTACATCCCTGATGGATTTAATTATACATGTCATGCCCTCCCCCTTGGATCGTGGTCCTGTCAGCGGGAAAAAACCGGCGACAGGTGACGCGGAGGCAAGAACCCCAGAGCCATCCACCCCTTTCTCCGCCATAGTCTTTAAAACCATTGCCGATCCCTATGCGGGAAGATTGACATTATTCCGCGTTGTTTCTGGAACGGTGAGCGCTGATTCGACATTTTACAATTCAACGCGCAAGATTACAGAACGTTTCGGAAATATCTTTTTCCCCGAGGGTAAAAATCAGAAATCTGTTGAATCTTTAGTACCGGGTGACATTGCCGCCGTAGCGAAATTAAAGGAAACAGCCACCGGCGATACGGTATGTAACGAAAAATTTCCCATTATTTTTGAAAAGGTTATACCTCCGCCACCCATCATGTCCTTTGCCGTTGCCCCTAAGAGTAGGGGCGATGAAGAAAAGATCGTTTCGTCCATCAACCGGATAATAGAGGAAGATCCTACTTTGACCTTTCACCGGGACGAGCAGACCAAGGAAATGATTCTTTCCGGCATGGGGCAGGTTCACATTGAAGTATCCGTAGAAAAAATGAAGAGGAAATTCGGTGTGGAAGTAACCTTAAAAACCCCCAAGGTGCCATATAAGGAAACAATCAAGGGGAAAACAAATATTCAGGGCAAATATAAAAAGCAGTCCGGCGGTCGCGGGCAATTCGGCGATTGCTGGCTTGATATTGAACCGTTGCCCAAGGGCGGCGGGTTTGAGTTTGTTGATAAGATAGTCGGCGGTGTTATTCCGCAGCAGTACCGACCTGCCGTGGAAAAGGGAATTGTCGAAGCAATGGGGGAAGGCGTCGTCGCCGGATACCCTGTTGTTGATGTCAAGGTTTCTTTAGTAGACGGCTCTTATCATACTGTCGATTCCTCAGAAATGGCCTTCAAGATAGCGGGATCTCTCGGTTTTAAAAAAGGAGTCCTGGCATGTCAACCGATACTCCTCGAACCTATTGTGAATATCGATATTGAAATTCCGGATGAGTATATGGGTGATGTCATCGGCGATCTGAACGGACGGCGCGGCAAAGTCCTGGGAATGGAATCAAAAGGAGTGAACAGAATCATAAAAGGACAGGTGCCCCTTGCAGAAATTCTACGGTATGCGCCTGATCTTCGCTCTATGACCAGCGGCAGAGGAACGTTTACGAACGAGCCCTCACATTACGAGGAAGTTCCTCCATTTATTGCCGAAAAGGTTATCGCCGAGTCGAAGAAAGAACAACAATAAACCGGGGTTCTCCTTTGAAGAAGGTACGTTCATCTTTTGCATTCAGGGACCGTTGATTCGATTGGATTGCGGGTAAATTTCGCTCAGACACTTGAGTCCTTACATTCTTGAATCAATAATAATCATATGGGGGAAGAGCCTAAAGTGGTCATCAAAGCGGCCGTAATAACCATCAGTGATAAAGGCTCTCGAGGGGAGCGCGAGGATTTAAGCGGTCAGGAGATCATCACACTTTTGAAGGATATCGGCGCTGTTATCGCCCATACTGAAATAATCCCCGATGAAAAAAAGAGAATTCGCGACACCTTGATTGACTGCGCTGATGCAAAAAGCCTTGCCCTTATTATAACTACCGGCGGAACTGGCGTAAGTCCGAGAGATGTAACACCGGATGCAACACGTGAAGTAATAGATAAAGAAGTACCGGGTATGGCTGAAGCCATGCGGCGCGTAAGTGCCGCAAAAACGCCGCATGCGATGATATCGCGGGCGGTTGTTGGCATTAGAGGCAACTCGCTGATCGTGAATCTCCCCGGCTCTCCCAGAGCCGTCCGTGAAAACCTCACGGTCATACTGCCCGCATTGAAACACGCTGTTGAAAAAATCAGGGGTGATGATTCTGAATGTGCATCCTGAGGAAACTTTGAACTTTCTCAATATGTGTCCCGGGCCAGTAGACGCCGTTGCAATGTGGGCACATATGAAATTCGGTATGGCTGGCGAATATATAGTCCGGCACCATGCCGGAAATCTTATCTTTAGAAACTTCAATTAAATCAGCATTACATCTCGCGCAGATGCTGAACATTCGCGCAGGATCCGGAAGAAAAGACAGCGTTTCCATAAGCTCTCTGAGCTGATCAAGTACATTATCACTATGAATTATTACAAGATTCCCCGAAGGAAGTTTCCCGGCCACGTTCTTTTTTCTTGTGAGGGCAACTCGCCCCTCTTGAGCAGCCCTTTTCAGAAAGTCCCTGTCCGCATTTCCATGATAGAATACGGTATCATACCCTAATAGTCGCATCCATTTAGCTAATTTCCCCAGGTTCACATCTGTGATAAACTTCACGTAAAAAATACCCGTCAAATCTGTTATTTTTGCTCATCGGGATTTTTATACTCTTCATCGAGAATAAGTTCTTTCTTGCTGTCCCTGACCTCTCTTCTGAGTTCTCTCACTGTTTTATTTAACTTATTTATGGTTCTGTTGAGCCTGAATCTCTCTACTATACCCATAAACCCCGTAAAAATAACGCCCACAAGAAAAGCTATAAACACCAGCATATACGAAGGTACTGCCACATTCATAAGGTCATAATATTTTAAACTGACTGGAAGCGTGTTTTCGAGAGAAAACGTAATAATAAAAAGCATGAGTATCACAAGAATAATAGTATAGATAACCTTCATTTCATCCCTCCACAAAATACTTTTTAAAATGCGGCATAAGGAGCTCACATGTTTTGTAAATATCTTCAGGAATTACACGGACATCACCCAAAACGCTCATGAAATTGGTATCNNCCACTCCACCTCGGTACGACATGCACGTGGATATGATCGTCTATACCGGCGCCTGCCGATTTTCCAAGATTCATGCCTATATTGAAACCGTCAGGATGTATTGCCGATTTTAACACTCTCACGGAAATATCCTGGAGGTTGAATATCTCCAGCTTTTCCTCAGGCAGGAGATCTTCCAACCGACTTACATGCCTGAAGGGCGCAATCAAGAGATGACCGCTTATATAAGGATATCGATTCATCATTACAAAGGCGCTCTTCCCTTCAAAGAGCACCAGATCAATGCATCTCATCGAGTCCTTGCAAAAAATGCAGCCGGCCGTCTTTTCGCTCTTAATAAACTCCATCCTCCAGGGGGCGTATAACTTTTCCATTCAACAAAACCTAATAAACCTTAAAGTTCTATAATTTTACCGTCAATCTTTTCCCCAACCTCAAGAATGCCGATGGTATTACGGGAGGCAAACCTCTTGTCCGTCGCCGATCCTGGATTAAAAAATAGTATGCCGTCCCTCACTTCGTTTGCTGCCCGATGCGTATGACCGTACACTAAACAATCCACTCGTCCTATTTCTCTTAAAAGCTTTTTCTCGATGCCAAAAGGCATCCCCCAACCATGGATAATACCGATACGATAATTGTGAAGGTTTATAATAAGCCGGTCAGGCAAAGACTGTCTGACGGACTGTGTATCCATATTGCCGCAGACAGCCTATACTTCTTTGCAGGCGAACGAGA
>JAFNGM010000174.1:0-4749 GCA_017885225.1 Syntrophaceae bacterium
CGCGCCCTGGTCTGAAAACAATGACGTATGATACTGTCGATCCGGGAGATTGACTTTTCTTCATCAGGAATGAAGATTCTCCGCAATCGGGGCTCTATGGAATTTGTTTTTCCGTGATGCAAAAACACGCGCGGCGCCCTTTTACCTATGGCGCAGAGAATTTCATAGCTGATTGTCTTTACCTTTTCGGCAATCTCATCCGCCGAGATACATTCGTTCCCCTGGCTTCCCATCAGTACGACTTCGTCGCCAATCCGGCAGTTTTCTATATGGCTGACATCAATGGTACACATATCCATGGAAATCCGTCCAACTATGGGAGCACGCATACCTTTGATAAGCACCTCCCCCTGGTTGGAAAGTATGCGCTCGTACCCGTCACCATATCCGACTGGGATGGTTGCGATCTTTGTCGGTTTCGTCGTATGATAAGACCGGCCATACCCGATGCTGTATCCAGTGGGGAATTCTTTAATGAGGGCAATCCTTGTTTTAAAACTCATCACAGGTGTGAGGCTTGCCTTCGTCTTTGTTTCCGGTCCGGGATAGATGCCGTAGGACATGAGGCCGGGCCGTACTATGTCCAGATGGAATCCGGGATAATTGAGAATGGCGCCACTGTTTGCCATGTGCGTGATGGGAATGTGAATATTATGGTCCCCCAGTTTATCCAGAAGCCCTTTAAAAAGTCTCCACTGCGTGTCGTTATAGTCGTTTAGTGTCTCACTGGAGGACAGGTGGGTAAAAATGCCTTCAATGGTAACATTGGGGAGGGCAAGGATTTCTTTTATTGTATCGAAAGCCTCATGATAGATCGTTCCGCCTCTTCCCATCCCCGTATCCACCTCGATGTGGATCGGCGTACGAATATCTGCCTTTTTGCTTTTTTTTTGAAGTTCCCGGGCGAAGTTGAGATCGGAGACAGATGGGATTAAATTATATTTAATGATTTCATCGATCTCAACACCTGTAGAGGGACTCAGGATAAGAATGGGCGCGGTGATACCGCTGACCCGGAGCTGTATCCCTTCGTCGGCATTTGCGATACCTAAAAGAGCGGCGCCGTTTTTCAGGGCGACGTTGGAAATTTCAATGGCGCCATGGCCATAGGCATCCGCCTTCACTACCTGAAGAATTTGCACGGAGGGGCCGACCAGCCTTTTCATCTCTTTCCAGTTTTCTGTGAAATTGTCGAGGTCGACCTCTACCCAGCTTCTATATTTCTGTCCTTCTTTTATTGCCATAGTTACCTGTAATAGTTGAGATCAGGATTCGAGGATTCAAGGGTTTTCACTCGACCCCTCGATCCCTTGAACCCTGAAGCCATCGGCTTTAGCCGATGGTAGTTCATTTTTTCGTCATGGTGAATACGCCGTCCCACGGTTCTTCGGGCGGATTCTTTTTGAGTTCCCGACATCTCACTATATACAGCTTTGCCGGTGCGTCATCCGCTTTTATTTCCAGTACTCTCTGGAAGGAGATAATCGCCTCATCCCACAGACACTGCCTGTATTTTGACAGGCCTTCTTCGAAAATGCCGACTGCTTTTTCCCACTTTTCCGCGTCTTTCTTTTCACCCAGAAGCTCGTAGATCTTGACGGGAAGGTTTTTCCCCTTCACTCTCACAGAGTCCAGTTCCCGGCAGAAGAGAACGTCTTTCACGGCGTTATGCGTGGATTCACTGATGACGATATTTGTCCCATACTCTTTATTGATGCCTTCCAGTCTGGATCCCAGATTCACGCTGTCCCCCATTACAGTATAATCAAAGCGCATCTCTGATCCCATATTGCCTACTACCATGTCACCGCTGTTGATTCCTATCCCTATAGTGAGAACGGGACGGCCTTCATCCGCCCATTTTTTTTGCAGTTTTTTCAATTCGTCCATCATACCAAGGGCCGTTTTGCATGCCCGGAGAGGATGATCCGGCTGATTGAGAGGGGCGCCGAACACGGCCATAATGGCGTCTCCCATGTATTTGTCCAGGAGCCCGTCGTGCGTAAAGACCACGTTGGTCATTGCCGTCAAATACTCATTCAATAAGTGGACAAGTTCTTCCGGCGTCTTCATGTTCTCTGCGACAGTGGTGAATCCCCTGATGTCTGAAAAAAGCACGGTCAGATCTTTTTTGTCGCCCCCCAGCTTGAGTTTCGCAGGGTACTTCAACATTTCGTTGATGACGGATGCAGTAAGGTAATACTGGAAGGCGCCCCGGATTTTCTTTTTCTCTCTTTCTTCAGTGATGTAGCGATACACAGTTATGACCAGATAGATCGTGAGCATCGTAAGTACGGGATAGATGAGGTTCAACCAGATATTGGTGCGGGAAAAGACGAGTGTATTCACGCCCACAAAAGAGACGACGATGAGGAAGCATAAAATAATTCCCGTAATGGCGTTCAGCCTCGGAACAACAATCCCGATGATAAGGCCGAAAAAAATAATGGCACAGATATCGAGAATTGTTGTCACCGTGGATTGACGGAGAAAATTCCGGTGAAGGATGTTGTCGATTACGGTGGCATGAATTTCGACACCGGGGTATACGGCACTGAAAGGTGTGACGCGCATGTCATAGATTGCCGTAGCCGTGGCGCCTACAATCACGATTTTGTTTTTGAAAGTGTCCGCGGGAAGGCGGCCTTTCACTATGTCGGAAATCGAGTAGTGAGGGAATGTTTTTCCCGGGCCTAAATAATTGGTGAGCAATCTTCCATATTCATCAGTGGGGATATCAATATCGCCGATTGTAACTCCCTCGACACCAAAGCCAGCCAGCTTCAGGGTAAGCGCCGGCCAATCCAGGTACTGGAGCAGTAAGGAAATGGGCAATGAAGAATAGAAGTTGTCCTGGAACTTGATTACCAGAGGAGACCATCTTAGCGTTCCGTCGCTGTCGGGAAAGGCATTAAAGTATCCGCTGTTTTCAGCGGCTTCAGATAAAGGTTTCAGATTGGTTACCGCTGAATACGCATGTATCAGAGATGACTCATCGGGCGGCGCTGATGCCCGGATAATCTGATATATGGAGGTGTTGATATTTTCCGCCGCCGCTTCAATGTCTTCTTCACTGAGATGCGCCGCTTCCCTTTCCGATAAATGAAAGAAATACCCAAGGGTGACATTTTTTGATCGTTCTATTGATTTCGCAAGGATCGCATCCGTATCGGCCAGCATTTTTTTCTTGTGCAGCAAACTCTGAATCCTTCTATCATTAATCCTGAGCCTTTTGAATTCCTGCGAGAGATCTGCAATGGTCTTGAGGCTTGAATTTTCATCGGGTTCGGCAAACACAATATCAAACCCAACTGCCTTTGCGCCGTATCCCTTCAACCTGTCAACAAGCTTCGCGATGGTCGTTCTCGGCCATGGCCATCGTCCCAATTCGCTGAGGCTCTTTTCATCGATCGCGGCAATAACGGTCTCTCCCCCAGGGGAGACCGTGCCCCTTGAAATCATTCTTAAATCGAGAGCTTTAAGTTCCATAAAACGCAAGAACTGAACGTCAATATAGAACATGATGAGGGCAATAAAGATGACAAGGAGTGCTATTTTCAGAGGTGATATGGAGAATATTTTTTTCAGCTGGTCATGCATG
This sequence comes from Syntrophaceae bacterium, assembly GCA_017885225.1. Taxonomy (GTDB): domain Bacteria; phylum Desulfobacterota; class Syntrophia; order Syntrophales; family UBA2185; genus UBA2185. The sequence continues at coordinate 3,602 of JAFNGM010000174.1, forward strand.
GCCATACCCCTTAAATTTTGCTGAATAATACCAAACATGGATTGAAAGTCAAGGCAAAGAAGGGCAGTAATGAAGAAAAACAGCGTGTTGTTGCCAAACATCTTAAAATCTTGACATGGAAACTGTGATAATATAAATGTCACTGCATGCCGCACCTTTCAATTCGTTAACCGAAAAGCCGATGTAGCTCAGCCGGTAGAGNNAGAGCAACTGATTCGTAATCAGTAGGTCCGCGGTTCGATTCCGCGCATCGGCTCCACGAAATGTCAAGTGGTGAGAAAAACGTCGGACCACTTTGGGGGATACATACAATGAAAGCACTTAAAAGTCTTATAATCTGCATGGGTATCGTTATGTTTATTTCCTGTACAGGTACAGGATTGTCCGTGAGAGAAACTGATCCGTGGTTAGAATCTANNCTCGAAGGTGGATATGACGGGTACGTGGGATGCAGGTGGTGCCATCGCCGGCGGCTGGGGTGAAGGACGTTTTACGCAGAAGGAAAATCGCATCTCCGGGACGCTCGGATTTTATAATGTAAATGGTGTGGTAAGTGGGACGGATATTTATATGGTTCTTACTTCGAGTGGGAATGTGTATTACACCGCTCATTTAAAACAGTCCGGTGAGGGCAATTATATCGGCAAGGCGGTAGAGGGAGCCATAGTTGATAAAAAAGGATCAGAAGAGGCGACGAATTATCTCATGGTCCTTCGGCAGGTATCGAATGTTCCCTCATTAACAAGAAGCGTCACGACTGCATGGCTGAATTCACTGGCAGGTACTGCTGCCGTCGATATAACAGGCGTGTGGGATGCAGGCGGAGCCATTACTGGCGGTTGGGGTGAAGGACGCTTTATTCAGACAGGGAATCGCATATCAGGAACACTGGGATTTTACAATGTCGATGGTGTGGTGAATGGGACGAACGTTTACCTGGTTCTTTATGCGCGTGCAGCAGTGTATTATACGTCACATTTACAACCGTCAAAAGACGGCAGTTATACCGGAAGAGTTGCGGAAAGGGCAATCATAGGTCAAAAAGGCGCGGAAGGTGCGGTAAAGTATCACATGATACTGAAAAAAGTTTCAATGTAATTAATATTTTCTGTTTTTACCTTCTTTTCCTTCAGCTATTACAAGATCGA
>JAFNGM010000174.1:4769-5340 GCA_017885225.1 Syntrophaceae bacterium
AAACATCTTTACAAGTCCTATGACAAAAAACCTGTCCTTAAGGATGTGAACCTTACGGTTCGCCGTGGCTCTGTTATGGGGTTGCTCGGTCCCAATGGTGCGGGGAAGACTACCCTTATTTCTATACTCACAGGTATTATCAATAAGGATAGCGGGTCTGTAACTGTCGACGGTCTTAATCTGGATCGTGAACTTCGGACCATCCAATCAAAATGCAGTTATGTTCCCCAATCCTTCGCGTTCTATCCGCGACTGACAGCCCGGGAAAACCTCGAATATTTCGGAGCCCTCTGGGGTCTTAAGGGAAGGAAACTGAAGGAGCGCATGGATTTTTGCATCGATATAGGAAGCATGCAGAGCTTTGTGGATAAGCGAGCGGAGAAGTTTTCCGGCGGCATGAAAAGGCGACTGAACCTGGCAATAGGTTTGTTGCACGACCCTGAGATAGTGTATCTCGATGAACCTACCGTTGGCGTAGATACCCAATCGAGAGGCTACATTCTGGCTACCATAAAAAAGATCAACCGGGAAAGACGGGCGACGATGATCTACACGTCCCATTACATGGATG
>JAFNGM010000174.1:5387-8176 GCA_017885225.1 Syntrophaceae bacterium
TCAAGCTCACAGGCACCAGGCTGCGCGATGAAGAATGACAGCATGGTGATACATGATTAAGCTATTGTACATTCTGAAGAAGGAATTCTTACTGATCATCCGGGACATCCATGCCGTCGCCGTCCTCTTCATAATGCCCGCGGTGTTTATCATGATCATGTCTCTGGCAATGCGCGACCTCTTTGAGCTGCATGGTACTGTCGCCATAGATGTTCTCGCCGTGAATCAAGATGCAGGGAAAAAGGCAGATGCTTTCCTGAAGTCATTGGAGGAACTCAGTACTTTCAGGTTTCGATTTATAGAGAAAAATACTTACATGGAAAATATCAGGGAACAGATGCTTTCCCGGGACTACAAGTTTGCCCTGATTATCAGGGAAAACTTCTCCGCCTTCGTGGACAAAAAAGGGAAGGGCAAGGACGAGAGGCCATTGGAACTTCTCGTCAATCCTACCGTAAATGTTCAGACACAGATGGTGTTGAAAAGCGCCTTGGACGGCAAACTTACTAAGCTGCGATGGGACGCGTTTATTGATCGTATCGACAGGCTTCTGGCGGTTGCTGGAATCGATAAGAAAAAATTGAAGGCGGACGAAGAAAGCCCAATTGAGGTCAATTACATACACAAAGGAGGACGTTACGACAAGATTCCTTCCGCCGTGCAACAGAGCGTTCCCGCCTGGCTTGTGTTTTCCATGTTTTTTATCATTATACCCATATCCAACACCTTTATATCTGAGCGGGGACAGGGCACTCTCATGCGCCTGAAGAGCATGAATGTATCGAGGGCATATTTGATTTTCGGCAAGATGGTGCCGTACTTTATCATAAACGCCATCCAGGTAATAATTATGATTGCTATTGGCATGTATGTCGTGCCTTTTTGCGGCGGTACGGCACTCACGCTCGGTGAATCGTTAGGAGGACTTGTTCTGATCGCCGCTGCGGTGAGCTTTTGTGCCATTTCCATGGCGCTGTTCATTGCCTCAGCAGCCAGAACAACAGAGCAGGCAACCACTATCGGAGGAGTACTGAATATCATCTTTGGCGCCCTGGGCGGTCTTATGATTCCCAAGTTCGTCATGCCCGGCGTTATGCAGGATATCGCCGATATATCACCCATGTCCTGGGGATTGGAGGGTTTTCTCGATATCTTTCTTAGAAACGGCGGCATCTCTGATGTCCTCTCCAAAAGCCTTGCCCTGTTTGTGTTCGGGTTTATGATGCTGACGCTGACGACAATCCTGTTGTGGAAGCAAAAAGAGGTGTAGAATATCGATGAGAGGCTCTCTGGATGCAAAACTGAAAATGGATCTCAAAAAACTGATCATTGAGGAGTGCGATATTACCGCCATTCCTGAAGACATAGGTGACGATGATCTTCTTTTTGGCAGTGAATCAAGGCTCGGCCTTGATTCGATCGATGCCCTGCAGATATCTATCGCCATACAGAATAAGTTCAACATTATCATTACAGACAGTAAAGAAACAAGACGGGTTATGAGATCCATAAACACCTTTGCCGATTTCCTGCAACCGGAGTAAGCATTCAATTTACCCCCCTTTGCAAAGGGGGAATTATAAAGGGAAAAGGAATTTTTTAAAGATTACGGAGCAGGGTGTGAAAAGAAGAGCATATGTAACCGGAACATCGATGATCTGCGCCCTCGGAGATACCCTGGAAGGGATCGTGGACGCTGCACGCCATAAGAAGGTACAGCCGGCGCATATTCCCTTTACCCTCGCCTCCCTCCCCTATACGAAACCGTACTACCTCATTCAGCGTGATGAAAGGGATTCTCTGGACAACCGCTCCGAGGCGTATTTCTACGAGATTCTCTTTTCCGCGGTGTCCCGTGCTCTTCTCAATGCCGGTGTGGGCAGTGAGGAGAGCGCGGACATGCATGTGTTCTTCGGCTCAACTTCCATGGATGTTCCCGTGTTTGAGGGCAATCACCGCAAGACGTCATCAAGCGTATCGGGTATGTTCCTCCAGTCATCCAATGGATATGGCAAAATTGCAAGCTCCATCGCGGAGAAATTCGATATACGGGGCAGCTGCTATTCCTTTGCGACAGCCTGCACCTCGAGCGCCAACGCGCTGCTTTACGCTGCGGCCATGATAGAGGAACGGCACATAGAGAGGGCGCTTGTAGTGGGCTATGATCTCTACAATAACCTTGGATTTTATGGATTCGAAGCCCTGAAATCTCTTGCCGCCTCGGAATACAGGCCTTTTGACAAGAGACGGGACGGCCTCATCCTTGGTGAGGCATGCGGTGCGCTCGTGCTGGAAGGGAAACGCAGAAAAGTCGATGATTTCATGTTCCTCGGTGGTGCGAATCTCTGTGACACATACAGCGTCGCGAGCCACGATGAAGAAGGGTCTGCTGTCGCGGAGACCATGCTTAGAGCCCTCCGACAGGCGGGTATTCGTCAGGATGACATAGATGCCGTCAAGGCACACGCCACAGGAACAGAGAACAATGACAGGACAGAATGCGCCGCCATGAGGGCGACCTTCGGGCATACTATACCGCCCGTAACATGCGTCAAGCCTTTTATCGGTCATACCGTGGGTGCCTGCGGTGTGAATGAGCTCATACTCTTTACGGAATCGATAAAGGCGGGATTTATCCCCTCAACACCAGGTTTCCGGGAGGCGGATACGGACTTAAATGTGACGCCTCTTACGGAAAATATGGATGTAGGGAAGGGCATTTTTATGCTGAATTATTTCGGGTTCGGCGGGAGCTGCACAACCCTGATTCTCTCCAATAAGGACGCAAC
>JAFNGM010000175.1 GCA_017885225.1 Syntrophaceae bacterium
TTGGCCAGGCAAGCAGAGGAAGTTACGAAATCGAACGGGTAATTCTGGGCCCGGCACACGACAAGGCCTTTCGAGAAGCAATCGAGGAAATCAAAGGAAATTTCCGCCAGTGCCCGAAATGTGCAAAATGGTCATGCATGAATGCATGCTGGAACCAGAAGCGTGGCCTTTGTTACGAATGCGCGCCGAGTGTGGAAACCGAGTTGGCAGCGGCCCAGGCCCAGGCAACTGTTGAACAGGTGCGCGAGAAAGTACAGAAGCTCGATTTGACCAAGGATATCGATGTCACAAGCGAAGCTGCGGCGTTATGCCCAAGCTGCGGTGCACGAACCCAGGGAGCGAAGTTTTGTCCCGAATGCGGAAAGCCGCTACGCCCGAAAAACGAGTGCTCTCGTTGTGGAACAAAAACAGAATCAGGAACGAAATTCTGCCCTGAATGCGGCAACAAGATGATATAACCCCATGATTTCATTTTCTGGGAAGTTTCAGTACCTGGACCACACAGGGGCCACAGTTCAGGGCGGATCGTGCAGACTCACAATTGAGGATGATAATTTCCGTCTTATCCCTGAAAAGGGACAGCCCCTGGTGCTGGATTTAGGCGATATTGATGTCTTTTCTCCTGGCGATTACGAGCTCTCCCTGCAACTCTATACGGGAAAGACTATCGTCTTACATCAGTTCGGCAAAGCTTTTCAGAACCTCTGTCATGATCTTCTGGAGGCCTTCCGCAACCGTCTGATTCAATGCCTGCTTCTCGAGGATTTGGAGGAGGTCGAACGCTTTGAGGGATTTGTTCAGCTCGACTCAGCGGACTACACCTTCTCAAGCCCCGCAGAACTCAGGCTTTACAAAAGTAATCTCGCGATCCTGCCTGAAAAAGCCACTGGATTGCATTGGAGGTTGAGCGACTTCGATGCCATAGACTTTGATGACGCCGCGTACACATTGGAGCTTCGCTCAGGCACTGAACGCCTCATCATCACAAAGCTGGCAAAGCGCACACGTGAATTCATGGATCGCCTGCGCTCAGCCATAGAAGACCTTTCTGACAACAGCGCCAGAGTCCTTCAGACCATCTTCCCGTTTCTCTCGCCAGATCAGTTTCAGCTGGTCGCCGGGCTTATGAGGGAGGGCCATGCAACAGCAGTTTCGAAGCTGGCGGCTGTTCACCCCAAAATTTTGCCGGTTCTTGTGGAAAAGACTGTAGACAGCAGTTTTAAGCCTTACTTCGATATTCTTAAGAAACGAATGACAATGGAGAGCGATTTCTTCGCCGGCTTCAAAGTGATCCGGCCAGAGGCAGAAAATGAAACCGAAGGCGAGTCGTCCGGCGCATCACCTGAACGTGAGCATGACGAATCGGTGATTGAAGAGGCCGAGGAAGAAGCCGTTGCAAAATCCGAATCTGATATTGAAGAAAAAGAAGACGAGCAGGAACAGGTGCTCCACTGGTTCTTTTTCCCTCTTGCAGCAAAACCGGGAGTAAACGCTCCTGCCAACATTGTTGCCTGGGAATCTACGTCCCATTCCGGACGGGCCACCTATTTCTTCCGTATACTCCCCGAAGAGAAAGCCGGAAATTTGCAGGATCCTGCGAAGTCCGGCGGTGTAATAGAATCGGCGATTCAGCGGCTCAATCGAGCCCTGGTTCTTCTCAACTTCCGGCGGGAGCCGATCTATCTGCCTGATGACTCTCTCGAAACTGAGCTCCGCTACCGCCGTTACGCTATCGCGTGCAGAAAAATTCCCGTATTAAGGGAATTGCGGGCTTCGTATATCGGTCGTGCTGTCCACACATCACCGGAAGGATGGCAGAAGCAGCTCGATGCAATCCTCGCACGAGCGTAAAGAAACTGCCCGCCCCCACGAAGGGACATTTTGTTATAATTAAATTATATACGGTAAATCGTTTTCCCCAAATTTCCCCCGAACCAATCCGTTAATGTCGGGATAAACTGCTCTCCTCGACTCAAATTTTCTTGACAGCAATAGGTTCTTTGATACATAAATATCGCCATGCCGAAACACAGCAAAAACTTGATTGACATCAACTGCGATATGGGCGAATCCTTCGGAGCCTACCAGATTGGAAACGATGAAGAGATCATCCGGTACATTACCTCCGCAAACATCGCCTGCGGTTTCCATGCCTCCGATCCGAACGTCATGGAGCGGACGGTGAAGCTCTGCAAGCTCCACCGGGTCATGCCGGGCGCGCATCCGGGGTATCGGGATCTGATCGGCTTCGGAAGACGATTCCTCGACATGAAGGCAGACGAGCTGATCAACGATATTATCTATCAGGTTGGCGCGTTTACGGGTTTCCTGAAATTGCATGATTTACCGCTCCAGCACGTGAAGCTCCATGGCGCCCTCTATAATTATCTCGTGACTGATGAAGACATGCTCTTGAGTGTCGCCACTGCCTTGAAGAAGGCGTTCGGGAATCCCGTATTTCTGACCCTGGGAACGGCGAAGATGTCCCGACTGAAAAGGGGATTCAGGAAAAGGGGTATCCGGCTCGCCCTGGAAGCATTTCCGGACCGTATGTACACCGATGACGGCGAGCTTCTTCCCAGAAAACATCAGGAGGCGGTCCTCAAGGATCCTGATGCCATCGCGGCAAGAGCTGTCCGTATGGTAAAAGAAAAGGGCATCCACAGCATCAACAACCACTGGATCGAAATGGATATCGACACCCTCTGCATCCATGGCGATAATTTCGAGAGCATCGAAGCGGCCCGGATGATGCGGGAGAAATTTAAAAAGGAACACATCGAGATCGGGCCGCTTGCCAAAATACTATAGCCCGTAAATCAAATATAGTCTATGAACCTGACCCGCTATGGTGAAAACGGCGTCCGTATCAAATTTGGAGACGCCATCAATCTTGAAATCCATGAGGAGGTAAGGCGATGCTATTTCTTTCTCAAAGCCCTGCATCTGCCTGATATTATCGATATCACCCCTGCCTTTACGGCCTGTCTGATTCATTTCGACACTCGGAAAACATCCTTCACAAAATTAGCGGAAATGCTGTCAGAAAGAGAATTGGACATGGCGTCGGCGGCTGTCGCGGAACCTGCCGTCCATGAAATCTCCGTCCGGTACGGCGGTGTTCATGGCCTCGATATGTCCTTTGTCTCCGCGCATTGCGGTTTGACTGAGGACGAAGTCGTCACAATTCATGCGGCGGAGCTCTACACGGTCTTCACCGTGGGATTTATCCCCGGTTTCCCCTATCTGGGTGTCCTTGACCGGAGGCTTAACACCCCAAGACTCGAAACCCCCCGTGTCCGTGTACCCAAAGGTTCCGTCGGCATTGCGCAGCGGCAGACGGGGATATACCCCTTTCAGTCGCCCGGGGGCTGGAGAATCATCGGGCAGACGGAGACCAGCCTGTTTGACGCCAAAAAAGAACCTTATAGCCTGATGCAGATCGGAGACAAGGTGAGGTTCATAAAAGAATGATAGAGATTGTAAGACCTGCCATGTATACCATTGTTGTCGATCAGGGAAGATACGGGCAATGCGCTATCGGAGTCCCACCCTCTGCCGCCCTGGACCGGTTCGCCTCTGCGGCATCAAACTGGCTGACCGGCAATGATGCCTCGTCACCCGCACTGGAGGTAATCGGGAGCGGCCTTGTCTTGAGATTTAACGTCGATACGGCATGTGCCATCACCGGGGCTAAAGTGAAGGCTTTTCTGGATGACCGAGAGGTAGAGCCCTGGACAACCTTCAGGGTTTCGAAAGGCGGCACGCTGAAAGTCGTGGAAGTACTGGAGGGATTCCGCTATTACGTGAGCTTCTCCGGGATCATGGTGGTGGATGAGGTCATGGGCAGTTGTGCAACCAATCTGGAATGTGGTTTCGGAGGCTACAGGGGACGGGCGCTCGCGGCCGGTGACCGGATCGAACTTACGGAAATCGGCCTTGCTGATATCCGTATCGTCCCGCAGAAGTACATTCCCGGGATGCATCCGCCGCATACACTACGGGTCGTTGAAGGGCCGGAAGCCCATTATTTTTCTGAAGACTCCCTGAAGGCGATGTTTCAAAAACACTTCCAGAAATCTTACACGGTATCGAACATGTCGAACCGGGCAGGAATCCGGCTTGTGGGAGAGCCGCTGATCTTCAGAAAGGGCATGGAAAAGAGTATCATCTCAGAGGGTGTTATGCCGGGAACCATTCAGATACCGGGAGACGGGCAGCCCATTATCATTCTCTATGAGCGGACCGTTGGGGGCTACACGAGGGTTGCCATTGTCATCAGGGCGGATCAAGACCTTCTGGCCCATTTGAAGCCTTCTGATAGCGTCATCTTCGAGATGGTCAGCATGGACGAGGCGGAGCGGCTATGGCTTGAGCAGACAAAAAAACTGTCCCATGTCAATGCCCTTTGAAGCCTTTCGTAGCCCGGTAATGCACAATTGACGGCTTTCATTTGCCTTGACATTGGGGGGGCATGTCCGTATACTGCGCCCCGCCACCATAGATCGGCAATTAATAATAATTTTGAAAGGAAGGTTTCTCTATGAAAAAGCTGATGACCATTTTTTTAGTAGTATCCGTAATGATGTTCTTCATGGTTACCCCCGGGCTTGCGAAAACAAAATGGAACGCCAACTCAGTCTGGCCGCCCAAGAACCAGCACAGTGTCGGCCTGGAAGAGTTCGCCAAGAAGGTCAGCGCGGCCACCAATGGTGAGCTGGAGCTTGTTGTCCACAGTGGAGGCGCCCTCGGATACAAGGGACCGGAACTGCTCAAGGTCGTCCGCGATGGTCTTGTTCCTGTCTCAGACATGCTGATCAGCGGTGTCGCCGGCGACGAGAAGATTCTGCAGATCGTCACACTCCCATTCCTGGTCCGGGATTTCAATGAACTCAAGATTTTGATCGATATCTCCCGCCCCTATTTCGACAAGGCCGCCAAAAAATGGAATCAGAAGATCCTCTACACGGCACCCTGGCCTGGCGCAGGTCTCTGGACGAAAAAAAAGATCACCACTTTGGCCGATATGAAGGGGCTCAAGACCCGCACGTATGATAAAAACGGCGCCCTGGTCATGCAAGCCGTCGGCGCTACCCCGCTCGCGCTGCCCTTCAGCGAGGTCTATACATCGCTGCAAACCGGCGTCATCGACTCCGTCATGACTTCGTCCCCAACTGCGGTGGACGCCAAGTTCTGGGAAGTGCTGAAATACTACGAGCCTTTAAACATTACCATCGCCACCAATATGGTGAACGTGAATCTGAAGGCCTTTAACAAGCTGCCCAAAGCCCAACAGGACGCCCTGGTCAATGCGGGCAAGGAAATGGAAAAGATCCTGTGGGAGGGTGTGAAGAAATGGGATGGAGACATGGTCGCCATCAGCAACAAGAACGGTATCGAGACGGTTGCCCCCTCCAAGAAGCTCATCGCGGACATGGAGAGAATTACCGAAAACATCCGGGCCGAGTGGCTGAAAGGCGCACCGCCGGATGCACAAAAGATCTACAGCGACTTCAGAAAGAAGGTCAAACGTTAACAATTAATCGGCTTTAAAAAACAGGGGACGCCGGGGTTGATGACTCCGGGGTCCCCTTCCATTGCCTTATTATGAAGAAGATCATTAATATCATCGACAAAATATCGGGCTTCAGCGGCTGGATGGCCGGAATCATGATGGCTATTGCCCTTGTTCTGACGGTCGCCGAGATTGTCATCCGCACAGGTTTTTCCAAGACACTCTATATTACCGACGAGTATTCAGGCTATCTCATGGCAATGCTGACCTTCTGTGGCCTTGCCTATACCCTCCGGGAACGCGGTCACATCAGGATAATGTTGCTGCCTCATTTCATCAAGGGGCGCAAACGGGTCATCTTCAACATGGTCTGCTATGTTGTCGGTCTTATCTTCTGCATCGCCTTTACCTGGTTTACTTTTGATTTTTTCTGGGATTCGGTGGAAAACGAATCCACCTCGATGCATGTATCAGAAACCTATTTGGCCATCCCTCAGTTTTTCATGCCTTTCGGCGTCTTGCTCATGACGATGCAGTTTCTCGCGGAGTTTCTCAAGGCTGTTGCCATCCTGCGGGAAGATACGGAAGGGTTGCGAATACTGGAAGAGACGGACGAACTCGGCCGATAAAATGAAGATACTGTTGTTAGATTCAACATTGGTGAAAGATCAATGGATTTAGGACCTCTCTCCGCGATAATTCTGGGCCTCCTCATCCTCTTCATGGGCGGCTCTATCTGGATCGGTATTGCCCTTTTTCTCGTCGGCACCGGCGGTTTCTTTTTCTACAGCGACGTTTCCTTCGGTTCCATCATGTCCAATGTCGCGTGGAACAATACGAGCAGTTCGGCCATGATGGCCCTGCCCTTCTTCATCTGGATGGGGGAAATCCTCTTCCGGAGCAAGATATCTGAAAATCTCTTCAAGGGTTTATCACCCTGGATGGACGCCATTCCGGGCCNNAGAAGCGGAATTACGATTACGACCTTTCCATCGGCTCCCTGGCCGGGGCCGGCACCCTCGGTTTCATGATCCCGCCCTCCATGGTCATGCTCGTCTACGGCATCATCGGGGATGTGAGCATCGGCAAGCTCTTTATCGCCGGTTTCATCCCCGGCTTCATGATCGCTTTTCTGTTCAGCGCGTATATTCTTATCCGCTGTCTCATTACTCCGGAACTGGCCCCAAGGGGCGACGACAGCTATACATGGCGGGACCGCATGGAGGCCATACCCGCAATCGCCCCGGTAATCTTCATGATCTTGGCCGTCCTGGGGAGTATCTATAT
>JAFNGM010000176.1 GCA_017885225.1 Syntrophaceae bacterium
AGAGATCGCACCAGTGCGAGAAGTTCTTCTCTTGCCTCTCCTTCTTCGTGTGCCATGATCGTGCTATGACCTCTGTTCGATGATGTTTTTTATCCTGTTCAGGATCCGGTCCGCTGCCTCCATTTTATCCATCAGAGGCACATCTTCAATATTTCCATCTGTTCCAATGATCTTCACAATATTTGTATCGTAAGCGAATCCGGCACCTTCTTGTGTCACATCATTCGCGACAATAATGTCCATGTTCTTTTCCCTCAGCTTGGTCCTCGCATTCTCCATAAGATTTTCCGTCTCCACCGCGAAGCCAACGAGAATACGATTTCCTTTCTTTTTACCCACCTCGGCAATGATGTCCGGATTCCTTTCCAAGCGCACGGCAAGCTCTCCCTCACGTTTCTTGATCTTTGTATTCATGCGCACCTGCGGCCGATAATCCGCCACGGCCGCGGCTTTTATGATAACAGATGCCGTCTCCATGTTTTCCATCACGGCATCCCTCATCTCCACCGCAGTGGACACGGAAATGTGCTTCACACCGCGGGGCACCGGTAATGCGGAAGGGCCGCTGATGAGGGTAACGTTGGCCCCCCTTCTCTTTCCTGCAATTGCCAAAGCGTACCCCATTTTCCCCGATGAATAGTTTGTTATAAACCTCACCGGATCGAAGGGCTCCCGGGTCGGGCCGGCAGTAACCAGAATATTTTCTCCCATGAGATCTTTGTCTGTAAGGACAGATTCAATCTCTTCCATAATATCAGGGATCTCCGCAAGTCTCCCGTAACCCTCGGCGCGGCAGGCCAATTCGCCAAACGCGGGCTCTATGAACAGATAGCCGCTCGCGGATAGTTTGTTGATGTTTTCCTTCACGATGATGTTCCCATACATGTTTGTATTCATCGCGGGACAGATAAGAACCGGCGCTTTTGTAGCCATGACGGTTGTCGTTAAAAGGTCGTCCGCCAAGCCAGAGGCGATCTTACCGATGACGTTTGCCGTTGCCGGCGCGATCACCACTGCATCCGCGAACTCCGCAAGTGAAATATGAGCCATCTCGAAATCTCTCATTGGAACATACATATCCATAAATACGGGATGTCCGGAAAGGGTCTGAAGGGTGAGGGGCGTAATGAATTCTGCTGCATTCTTCGTCATGATCACCCGGACAGAAGCCTCCCTTTTTACACACTCTCTCGTTAACTCTGCGGCCTTATACGCGGCGATGCCTCCTGTAATACCAAGGACAATTTTTTTTCCCTTCAGCATTTCTTTACCCCTCACGCGCTTGTTGAATATCCCGTCAAATCAGGTCATTAATTGAGCTTTACATATAACAATTCTCATAGACAAGTTCAAGGGGTATTGCGAAGATCCGCACATATTTAAAGTTTTTACCTTGCAAAGAAGTGGAAAAATCATTATATGTTCGCCCGGTATATGTTATGCGTACTGCCCGAACATCATAATAAACAGTGAGGATTGATCGCCAGTAAGCACTCATGCATCACAATGGGGGATTCCCCCGTCAGAATTCATATCAAGATTTTTTTGAAAGGAGCCCAAGTGGAGGGGCCTTTGTTCCTTAGAATGACATTTTATGAAAACATACAAACCATTTATAATCGCTTCTTTCGTCATCCTGCTTGCCGGTTTTGGCTTTTGGTTTTTTAATTCTTATGGCGAATGGGAAAATCCTCTTGTGAGGATAGATCAGGATTTAAGTTCCGTAGGAAAATATGCAACCGCACACATCACTTTCATAGATACAAAGAGCGGTCTGCGCTCGACAGGCGTTACCATCGCGCAAGGTGACAGAGTAGCGGTACTTTCATCTATCAATTATCCTGATGCCGTGACGAAGGAAACCACGGTGGCCATCACGATTGATACGACAGCATTGAAACTTCACGATGGCCCGGCTGTGCTTAATATATCCGCAACAGATAATTCCCTCTGGAAAAACCAGACCACCTTAACCAGACAGCTTACTATCGATGCGACACCGCCGCAGATATTTTTGCTTACGGCCACCAACAATATTAATCCCGGTGGAACCTGTATGATCTTGTACAAAATTTCCAAGCCGTTTACGACAACAGGGGTCAAGGTAGAAAATCAGTATTTCCCTGGATACGTCACGACCGTTTCAGAAAAACCATGTGTGATCAGTTATTTTTCCATAACTCCTGAAGCCAAGGCTGGCGCGATAAGCATAAAGGTTACCGCCAGAGACCAAGGTGGAAATGAGACTGCGGTGAATCTGCCCCATCTCATCAGAAATAAGAAATTTCGAAGTGACAAAATGGTACTGAGTGAGACCTTTTTGCAGCAAAAAATGCCAGAGTTTCAAAGTCACAATCCTGTCCTCCAGGGTAAAACTCTACTGGATACATTTATTTACGTGAACAGTCAGATGAGAATAGATAACGATACTGCCCTTCGCGAGATTTGTCAAAAATCTCACCCACGGCAATTGTGGGAGGGAACATTTCTGAGGATAAAAAATGCAGCCCCTATGGCCTTATTTGGTGATAAAAGAACCTATCAATACCAAGGCAAATCAATTGGTGAAAGCACCCATATGGGTGTTGACCTTGCCTCGACTGCGAATGCACCTGTTGAGGCATCAAACAACGGAATCGTCGCCTATACGGGATACCTCGGCATTTACGGCAATATTGTTGTTATCGACCACGGTCTTGGATTTTTCAGCATCTATGGTCATCTCAACGGTATAGATGTGCAGAATGGGCAGGAAGTAAAAAAGGGGAATATCATTGGTCGCACCGGTTCAACAGGCCTCGCAGGGGGCGATCATCTGCACTTCGGATTGCTGATTGGGGGTCGCTTTGTAAATCCTCAGGAATGGTGGGATACCCATTGGATAGACGACAATGTGAGCAAAAAGATGTCCGTTTCTTTCTAACTCTTATTGATATCCCGGTGATTAATCGTCACGACGTAGTTGTGATCCGTAAAATATTCTCCGAGTGTATTTGCCATAACGACTGACCGATGCCTGCCACCCGTGCATCCCAGGGCAATATTGATCCTCGCTTTTCCTTCTTTTTCATAAAGAGGAATGAGAAAGGCCATCAATTCAAAGAGTTTTTGAACAAAGAGTTTGCTGTCTTCTGATTCAAGCACATACTCACGCACATCGGGATGATGCCCGTCATAGCATCTAAGCTCCTCAATAAAATAAGGATTGGGAAGAAATCTTACATCCAGCACAATATCTGCATCAACGGGTACTCCATAACGATATCCGAATGATGTTACATGAATGATCATCTTTTGAATTGCCGATGAATATATGAAATGCCTTTGAACCACATCCTTGAGCTGATGCACGTTCAAGGAGGTAGTGTCAATAACTTTGTCCGCCATGTGCTTCAAAGGGGCAAGCTTCTCTCTTTCCAGATTAATGCCATCCATCACAGAACCCTTTATAGACAGAGGATGTACTCTCCTTGTTTCACTGAATCGGTGTAAAAGGGCATCATCACTTGCATCCAGAAATACTATTTCTATCCTGTACCCAATATTTTTCAATTTTGTGAAAATCTTAGTATATTTTTCAAGAAAACTTTGCTCCCGCAGGTCCATGACCATTGCGACATGTGCGCTTCTCTTTGAAGCATCAGACTGAATCTTGAGAAACCTGGGAAGGAGGACCACAGGCATATTATCAACGCAAAAAAAACCGATATCTTCCAGTGCGCGGAGCGCCGTGCTTTTTCCTGACCCTGAAAGTCCCGTGATAATTACCACATGCATGCTCTTCATGATTTGCCTCTCTCCCTGGTCACTGTTCGGGCGATATTCTCAACATGTATATGCGTATTCGCGCTCCATGGGAACACCGGCAAACCGAAACAGGGTAGCGTGACTCCCATAATATGTCGAAACAGTTTCGCGTGATGGTTACTTGCTTTTTCCTGAGCTTGACGTGTTTTTTGAAATTCGATCATGAGATTAACAACTGTTTCATCCCGAATAGAAGCAGGACCGAAATGCTGTTTTGCGTCAATGAGACCAATGGATTTTATATCGATAAGATGTTTCACAAGGCCTTGACTTCGACCATACAAAAGAGCACTTCTTTTTTCGACCTCCACCGCATCATCCGCTATCCACACATGTCCTCTCTCTGTCAGCTTGCATGCGCATTCAGTCTTGCCGCTCCCGCTCTCTCCCGTGATCACTATACCATGGCCGAATACATTTACAAGAGCCCCGTGCAGTGAAATGATATTTTCAATTTTCTCCCGCAAGACACCCGTCAGACGACTTTCTAAATGGAACTCATCATAGAGCGAAGTGAACATGGGAATATGATGAGATTCTGAAAGAGATCGCATAAAATCCGGCACCAACGAGGTCTCGGAGAGGGCGAGACATAAAACCCCGGATGATATGATGTGTTGAAAGAAAACTTTTTGTGCTTTTGATGTATTAAACGCGAGCTTTGAAAGGTATAACGGTGTTACTACAAGGACGGAATCGGGAATCAGCATGTCCCAGAAGCTTTCTTCCCCCGTGTAGCGCTGCACACGAACATGGCATATTTCTCTCATCCAACCGGACTTGCCGGTCATTTGTGTAATTCCTAATGCATTTTGATCATCTTCGAATATATCTTTTAACTTCACCGCAGACATGCAAGTATCATACCCGGATGCCTCAAGAATTCTTACCTTGAGGCTAAACCCTAAGGTTATCCTAAGGAAAATTCTTAGTCCTAAAACTTATACAGAATTCTTTTAAAAAAGGGCTCAGCATGCGTCATCCTTATCTGCAATTATCGTGTATAATTCATTCTTCGATTTCGCTTCCATAAGCATTTTCCTGAATGCGTTATCCTTGAGCATTTTAGAGATTTTGGCGAGTACTTTCAAATGCTGGCCCGTTGTATTTTCCGGTGCCAATAGTAAAAAGAAAAGATGGGCCGGTTTGCTGTCCATAGCATCAAACTCCACCCCTTCTATGCTCCTTCCAAATGAGACAATCAATTTATCCAGATTGGCTATTTTCCCATGGGGTATGGCAATACCGTCTCCTATCCCGGTGCTTCCAAGCTTTTCTCTTTCGAGCAGTATGTTCACGACTGCCTCATGACGTAAATGTGTATCACCATGGAGAATCACACCTGATAATTCAGCAAGAACGTCTCCTTTGGTTTTAGATTGTAACCGTTCTACGATATGTTCTTCTCTGAATATATCAGTAATTTTCATGATAATTCCTCAAACCTCAGCTGCTTGTTTCTATGAGGGTGTAATTTCCGTCATCTCGAACATATATAATGCTGACATTTTCTGTCGAAGCATCTCTGTAGACAATAAAACGATTCTTTGACGAATCAATCTCCATTATGGCATCATCCAAAGACATAGGTTTCAATACTAACTTTCTCATTTCGACTACTTTCGATTCTTGGATCTCATCACTTTCATCCGCATAAAGTTCCACCGGGGAGATTTCGTCTCCTCTTGACGTATTAGATTTATGACCTCTGATTCTTTCCTTACGTTTCTTGAGCTGACGTTCAATCTTTTCAATTGCATTATCAATGGCAAGATACATATCCTTGGATTCTTCCTTTGCATTCAAGTTTTGGCCATTTGTCATTAAATTCACTTCCGCCACATTTCTGAACTTCTCAACAGAAAGAACCACACGGGCCTCAACCGGAGTATCCATATATTTTTCCAGCTTTTTTAACTTCTGATCTATATAGTCCTTATGCCAGTTTTCTCCTTCTCTGTTTCTGAAGGTCACAGAAATCTTCATAAAAAACCCCCTTCTGATTTTTATTTCATTGTACCTTTTGATTTTCCTTTTACTACAAGGGCGCGCATACTAATCTTTAAATCTTCTTAGGTCAAACTGTTTTTTACATTAAAAATATTTCTTCCTCTTCGAAGACGGCAAAATAGCCATCATCTCCCTGTATTTTGCAACGGTTCTTCTCGCGATAGATACGCCTGTTTTCTTTAAAAGTTTCACAATGTCACTGTCACTGTAAGGTTTTTTCGGATCCTCGCTACTCACCATTTTCTTAATTTCTTCCTTTACACTCTTTGATGCCACAGTATCGCCGCTAGACATCTGTATTCTGCTGCTGAAGAAATATTTCAGCTCGAATATGCCCCGCGGGGTATGCATGTACTTGTTCGTGACCACTCTGCTTATGGTTGATTCATGCATCTCAACGTCATCAGCAATATCCCTCAGTACAAGTGGTTTTAAGCACGTAATCCCATAATCAAAGAATTCCCTTTGCAGTTTCAATATGCTTTCTGTCACTTTGTATATTGTTCTATGTCGCTGCTGGATACTTTTTATAAGCCAGGTAGCTGACTGCATCCTTTCCCTGATATATTTCTTGCTGTTTTCCGCATCGGGACATGCACCTATGCCGCTCATGATTTCTTTATAAAAATTGCTTATCCGCAATTTCGGCAGCCCATCGTCATTTAAAATTATTTTATATTCATCTCCGGATTTAAACACATATACATCAGGAATGATAGTGTCGATTCTCTCCTCGCTATAGATTCCGCCGGGCTTGGGATCCATGTTACTGATGACAATAACAGCTTGCAGAACATCAGACAGAGAGACCTTTAATTTTCTCGATATATTGGTATAATTCTTTGTTTCAAGATCTTTCAGGTGTTCTTTGATAATCATTTCCACAAGAGGACTTAACACTCCTAAAATTCTGGCCTGAATTAAAAGACATTCTTTAATGTCCCTTGCTGCAATGCCGGGGGGATCAAACTCCTGTATTTTTATCAGAACACTCTCCACAAAACATGTGTCAACTCCCTCCTGGGCAGCAATTTCCTCTATGGATGCCACCAAATATCCGTTATTATCAAGGTTTCCGATTATCTGCTCCCCGACTTTCATTTCAGCCTCTGAAAAGCGTGATAATTTTAGTTGCCACATCAGATGATCCACCAGTTGGGCTTTGACCATCAGCATATTATCCCATGACGGTGTTTCATCATCTTTTCGATCATACCTCACGCCTGTAGGGCCATAGTCCTCAAGATAATTATTCCAGTCAAATTCTTCCTTGCCGTCGCCCTCGCCCGTAATCTCTTCCGTACGTTCAATCGTTTTTATCTCTTCCCGCTCAACCACAGTGTCATTGGTATCGCTTTCCGGAACAGCGGCATCTTCCTGGTAATCATCTGATGCTATTTCTTCAAGTAAAGGATTCTCCTCTATTTCCTGGCTAATAAGATCAACCAGCTCCAACCTCGATAATTGCAGAAGTTTTATTGCCTGCTGCAACTGAGGCGTCATGACTAATTGCTGCGTCAGTTTCAGATTTTGTTTAAGTTCGAACGCCATATACTATCTCATCGTGCCCATATTTCATGCCGCCTTCCGATTTACAGCGCAAAATCCTCTCCAAAATAGATTTTTCGCGCAATTTCGGAATTCGCTATTGCTTCTGGTTCTCCTTCCACCAGAATAGTTCCCTCATTTACGATGTAGGCCCTGTCGCACACAGAAAGCGTTTCTCTCACATTATGATCGGAGATCACAACGCCGATGCCTTTAGATTTTAATTTAAATATAATTCTCTGAATATCAGCCACGGCAAGGGGATCAATACCCGCAAAAGGTTCATCGAGAAGAATGTATTTGGGAGATGTAACCAAAGCCCTTGTAATCTCGACCCGCCTTCTCTCTCCGCCCGACAAAGAATACGCATGCGCCTCTGCGAGATGGCTGATATCAAGTTCCCCAAGAAGTTCTTTCAGCCGTCGTTTTCCCTCATTTTCATCAATATCGAGGGTCTCAAGGATCGCCATAATATTTTCTTCCACGGTCAGTTTGCGGAATACAGAAGGTTCCTGCGGCAGGTAGTTTAATCCTTTTCTTGCCCGGATGTACATAGGGCATTGACTGACATCCTCGCCCTCTAAAAAAATCCTCCCCTCATCGGGCCATATCAAGCCAACGATCATATAAAAAGTAGTTGTTTTCCCGGCGCCGTTAGGACCCAAGAGCCCTACAACTTCTCCGGGACTGATTTCGAGATCTATCTTGTTAACAACAGCCCTGCTCCCGTATACCTTCACCAGACCTTCCGCTGACAGCTTACCCATTCATTCACACTATCCAAGTACTACATTCTATGCTTACAATTTCCCTTATTACTGTGTTTATTTAGGTCCGTCCTTCTTTCTTTCTTTTTTGTCCGCAGGATATATNNCCTGTCATAATAATCTGTTGTGCATCATGATAATAAATGGCATCGTCCCCTGTTACAATCCTTTCCCCCTGTGTTACAATGACATGCCCTTTTGCCTCAATCTTCTCAAGGTCTCCCGTATTGCCTGCTTCCTTAGGCCCTCTCTTTTCCGGTTCCTTCTGATCCTTTTTATAATACAACAGCAATCGGTCTGATTTAATAACTCTATCACCCTGCGTGGCAACTGCGTTGCCTGAGAATACTACGAGTTTTTTTTCATTGTATGCGT
>JAFNGM010000177.1:0-3778 GCA_017885225.1 Syntrophaceae bacterium
TCAGGAGCTTTAAAATGGTAGACGATTATAATCGATATGAGTGTGACGAACAGAACCGAGACGAGGATGACCAGAAGGACATTATTAGATATTGACGATATGATTCTGCGTCTAATCTTTGTTTTTTGGACCATTGTATCCCTCATTACAGCATAGGGTCTTTTAATTAGTCATGACTGGAACTATTCCTCAAGGTTCCCCTTGAACCATGCGATGCAGCGACTCCATGCGTCTTTGGCAGCTTCTGTCCGATAACTAGGGCGATAATCTGCAAAAAAAGCGTGCGGCACACCCGGGTAGATAATGAATTCAGCTGTCTTACCTTCGGCCTTTAGCGCAGCCTCCATCGCCTTTACATCAGCCACCGGAATGCCAAGATCCTCTCCGCCGTATAGACCCAGGATGGGCCCCTCAATCCGAGCTGCAACGTCTAATGGTCCAACCGTTCGCACACCCTTTATTATTACAGGTCGAAGCTGGCCATACCAAGCAACGGCAGCTTTCACCTCACGACTATGCGCCGCAAAGAGGAGCGTATACATGCCACCCCGGCAGAATCCCGTTACACCGATCCGATCTGCTTGAGCCGCCGGATGTTTCTTTGCATAGGCCAAAATGGCATCCAGATCAGTAATCACACGCTTGTCAGGAACCGTGTCAACTAACTTCCGTACGGCGTCTATACTTGACAGGTGCAAGACGCCTCCTTCCCTGGCATAAGGCTCAAAGGTTATACTTAGGAAGCCTTCCTTAGCAAAGCGTCGTGTGACATCCTTAATGTGCTCGTGCATTCCAAAAATTTCTGGAATGACCAGAACAACTGGATATTTCCTGGCAGTTGTAGGTCGTGCCTCATAGATAGGAACACGAAAATCACCGGATAGCAACGTGCCATCATCGACAGCGATACCGTTCAACGAAGTGCTGATGACATTGCCTAACACCGGGGTCGAGGCGATGTTGAAGCCCGCAATTCCTATTCCCGCAACACCTACTTTCGCCAGAAATTTCCGACGGGATATTCCCCCATATGCATTTGCCAGCCAATCTTTAACCATAAATTTCTCCTCTCTCCGTTCTGTAGACATCTGTCAAGGAAAAAACTAGCAGCATGTAATAAATAAAAAACCAAAATGTGAAAATTATCTTTTTGAGGATTATCACTCGAAATCAAGCACCCTCTGCCAAAATGTCCGGTCGCGGACTTCAGGAAGGAAGGGATGAGAAAAAGATCCTCGACACACCTACAATGTTGCATGTAGTAACATAATGGAAATTCAATTATTACCATTTATATTGTTATTTACAGACTTTTTTTCGTAAGGTATTCATAATTGAACGTGGAACTATATAATCCCACTTTGGCTTATCATATGAATGAATAAAAAATACCTTACCATCTGTATCATAGTGAGTAATAGATAATATCTGATGCCGCCTTTTCTTACAGTCTATTTCATCTAAAACCAAAGTGTGTGATAGTTTCTCCCATTCTTCAGTCGGTAATCCCCCCTTTCTCATTGGTTGAATTATTTTTTCTCTTCCTTCATCAGAGAAAACCTCTCTTATCCATACTTGAACTATATTCTTTGTTCTGTGTTTTATATTGACCTTGTTATATGAATAAATGTTTCCATTCTTAGACATATCATATGCCATCCACTCATCCGAAGAACCCATTACAGGGGTTATGAGCAGAATGATGATAAGAAACGGTAAAGGAATAATTGAACTAATTGTTTTCATATCTGTACCTCTCGTCATCACCTGAAACATCAATTAAATGGAAGCAGAGAGTATCTGTGTAGTTTAAAAGGGTAAGTACTCCCCGTTACGGTGCAACTGGCATTAAATAAGGTCGTTACAGCAATACAAAACAAAAATGATAAGGACATTCTTTTCATTTCACCCTCCAGTCAGGCTTAGATGATTGAATAGATAAGATATTGCTTTTTGGCTGTCAGAATATAAGACAATCTTTTTTGTGTGTCAAAGGAATAGCGAACAAGAGATGTCGTGTGTTAATGATTGCCTAAACGACACGATCATTACGCATTGAAAAAATTTATTATCTTAACTCTTGACATAAGCCTTGCGAGTAATTATAATCAGTTTACACTGATATATCTGAATATAATGAATCATCAGAACATCAATAGGAGGTGTTACAGTGGTCAAGTCGAAGTTGAAGGAATCATGTTGCGCACCGGGGAGTGGATCTGTGAGCTGTTGCCGTGTCGAATCGCTGATAAGCGTCGATGAACGGGGCCAGATGGTTCTCCCGAAAGAATTGCGGGATAAAGCGAATATCAAAGCCGGTGATAAACTGGCCCTCATTAGCTGGGAAAAGGACGGGGAAATATGCTGTATTTCTCTGATCAAGGCCGATTATCTGGCGGAAAAAGTCAAGGAATTCCTCGGTCCGGTCATGAGAGATGTGGTTTCAGGCTGATGCAAGAGTAAATTACCAAGATATTTGAAAAGGAGAAAAAAATGAATTCACCAATTTCTTGTTGTGGGCATACGTGTCGTCTTTCCGGGAAGAAACTGGACGCACGGATACCTCAGAACGAAATCGGGCATGTCTATGACAAATTGGCGGGGATATATGATGTCTGGGCTATGCTGACAGAATCCCGTGCCAGGAAGCGTGCGATTGAACTTGCCAAGATTGAGAATGGCATAAATGTTTTGGAAGTAGCCGTTGGCACTGGTTTAGCTTTCCATGAAATAGTGAAAAGAAATGCAAACGGGAAAAATACGGGCATAGATATCTCTCAGGGAATGCTAAAAAAAGCAGAAAAGCGACTAAAAGATTTATCAGAAGCAAATTATACTCTCAGCATCGGTTCGGCGTTCAATCTTCCCATAGAGGACGGCTCAGCAGATGTGTTGATGAATAATTATATGTTTGACCTCATGAGCGAAGAAGATATGGATAGGGCACTTGTAGAATTTAAAAGGGTATTAAAAGAGGGCGGCAGGCTGGTGTTGATCAATATGACACAAGGTGAGCGATTGGGCAGCAGTATATACAGCCACATATACAATATATCCCCAAAGGCAATGGGGGGTTGCCGGGGCGTGACACTGTCCGATCGATTGATAAAGCATGGGTTCATAATCGTAACGAGGGAATACTACCAGCAAATGCTGTTCCCTTCGGAAGTAATATTGGCATATAAATAAAAACCTCCTGCGAAGTATGCCAAGGGATAGCTATACCTCTGTGCTGTACAACTGCCCATAAGCTTTGACAAGAAAGAACATGAATATACAAACAAATTAAAGAGGTAAAAGAAAATGAAAAAGGAAGAAATCAAGAAGGCCGTGAGAGCAGGCTATGCCAAAATTGCGAAACATGCCGGGACATGCTGTTCTCCCTCCGCCTCATGCTGCGGCAGCGAAAATTCTGTGGAGAAGATCAGCAGGGGGATAGGATACAGCCCTGAAGACCTGCAGTCCGCTCCGGAAGGGGCGAATCTCGGTCTGGGGTGTGGGAATCCCGTCGCGCTGGCTTCTTTGCGGGAAGGTGAAACGGTGATCGATCTCGGATCAGGCGCCGGTTTTGATTGTTTCCTGGCTGCTCATAAGGTTGGAGAGAGCGGGCAGGTGATCGGCGTGGATATGACGCCGGAGATGCTCGATAAAGCAAGAGAAAATGCCCGCAAGGGCGGCTATCGTAATGTGGAGTTCCGACTGGGTGAGATTGAGCACCTCCCCGTCGCCGATAACGCAGGTGATATCATCATATCCAATTGTGTCATCAATCTTTCTC
>JAFNGM010000177.1:3887-4243 GCA_017885225.1 Syntrophaceae bacterium
CAGTCATCCGGCAGCAAAAGAAGCGTCGGTACCTTCTGATACCTTGCTGGATATGGCAGGACAGCTCACCTCATCCATTGCCAGTATAAAAGTGTATGCCGTGAAACAGAAAAAGAAGGGGACAAACTAAAAACATTTTTTTAAAGAATATCGTTTTTCATCCCGAGCAGAGACTCATTCGCCAGGAAATGAATGGATGCATCCGGGAGATCATTGAGATGCTGCCTCAAACATATCGCTCTGTAATTGTCCTCGGTGAGAAGGAGAAGGGGCGGTTGAAGATGATACGTCCAACCGCCGGAAGAATCGCTCAATAAAATACCGCCAGGACATCGGCTTTCGCGTGGCCGTAGATT
>JAFNGM010000178.1:0-428 GCA_017885225.1 Syntrophaceae bacterium
GTGGCGATAAGGCGGGCATTATCGGGCCCAACGGCTCCGGCAAGACCACGCTCCTCAATATCCTTCTCGGCAACCTTGAACCGCAACAGGGCAGGGGCCGCCTGGGGACCGGAGTCCGGATCGCCTACTTTGATCAGCTCCGCGCCCAGCTCGATGAAAACAGGACACTGAAGGATACTATCGCCGCCGGCAACGACATGGTCATCGTAAACGGCGTCTCGCGGCATATCGTGGGGTATCTCCAGGATTTCCTTTTCCCACCGGCACAGATCCTGTCACCGGTCAGCTCTCTCTCGGGCGGTGAACGCAACCGCCTCCTTCTGGCGAAGCTCTTCATCCTCCCCTCCAATGTCCTGGTCCTGGATGAGCCTACCAACGACCTCGATGCCGAAACGCTCGAACTCCTCGAAGACCGGCTCCTGGAATAC
>JAFNGM010000178.1:440-17603 GCA_017885225.1 Syntrophaceae bacterium
GGCGGTTATGACGACTGGCTCCGGCAGCGGACGGTGCGGGATAAGCCGCTCCCGACGGCGCCGAAGGAACAGAAACAGAAGAAGGAAAGACCCCCGAAAGAGAAGCAGAAGCTGTCCTATAAAGAGACACGGGAGATGGAGGCGCTGCCGCAGAAAATCGAAGCACTGGAGGAGGAGAAGCGGCGCCTGATGGAGACCCTGAATTCTCCCGCATTCTATGTCGGCAGAGACGCGGTTGAAATAACCAAGGCCTATGAACGTCTAAAAGTACTGGAAGAGGAACTGGATGAGGCCTACGGGCGCTGGAATGAACTGGAGAACCAGGCGGCGAAATTAAAGCTCTCCGCAGCAAGCTGCGAAGAATCTCCGATCCACAAGGAATAATGATGTTCCCCCATTCGCTCGCTTACCCCGCGGCGAGCAGGGGTGATGGAGGGCATTGATGTATCGAGACTCCGAATATCCGTGGGACGCTTACGTCCGGCCATAACGTATCACGTTTCCTTCACGTGGCCCCTGCCCTTTCTTGCATCAATATCACCGGGATACATCACTGCATCCTGCCCCCGTTCCCGGGTGCGTATGCGAATCACCTCTTCCACGGGATAGACAAAGATGAGGCCATCGCCGGGCTCTCCGGTATAGGCGGATTTGCAAATGGCTTGAATCGTTTCTTCCAGATTGCGTTCGCTCAAGATGATATTTACCTGTATTTTAGGCAGCATGTCTACCATGTAGGTGCCAGCGCGGCCTGACAGCTTAATGCCGCCCTGGCGGCCATGTCCCCGGATTTCAAATATATTTAACCCCACAATGCCAATTTCAGCCAGGGCGTCCTTGACATCGTTGACCTTATCTTCACGAATAATGGCTTCAATCTTTTTCAGCATGGTAAAATCTCCAAAGTATAAAATAGACGTGTCATATTTACGAGTAAGACCGTTCCCCATGGGAGCTGATATCCAGGCCGACCTCCTCTTCTATGGGCGTTACACGCAGTCCTATACTCCAGTCAAGCAGCTTGGCTACCACGTAGGTAACGGTAAAACTAAAGATTATGGTCACCACCACGGCCAGAGCCTGGATGCCGAACTGTTTGGGATTACCAAGAAACAGGCCGTTGGCGCCGTCACTGTTCACTGCTACCGTGGCAAACAGACCGGTGGCAAGCGTGCCCCAGGAGCTGGCCATTCCATGACAGGCCCACACATCCAGGGACTCATCGAGTTTGCGTCTGTCCCGAAAACGCATGGTATAGTAGGAGATGGGCGCAGCTACCGCCCCGATAACCATGGCAGCAAGAGGAGTAACAAAGCCCGAAGCCGGTGTTACTGCCGCCAAACCTACCACCATCCCCGTGGCGATACCCAAAGGACTGGGCCTGCCATCCAGCCAGGAAAGCAGCATCCATACAAGACCGGCTGTTGCCGCAGAGGTGTTGGTGGTAAGGAGGGCGTTTACCGCTACACCGTTTGCCGCAAGGGCGCTACCGGCATTAAAACCGAACCAACCCACCCACAAGAGACCGGCTCCCAGGACGGTAAGTGTAATATTGTGCGGTTCCATGGGAGCCTTGCCGAATCCTTTGCGCGGTCCAATAACAAGCGCAAAGGCCAGGGCAGAAAAACCGGCTGCAATATGCACTACCGTTCCCCCGGCAAAATCCAGGACGCCCATCTGTTTCAACCAGCCGCCCTGTCCCCAGACCCAGTGACACAAGGGATCATATACCAACGTAGCCCAGAGCAGACTGAACAGGAGAAAGCTCTTGTATTGTACACGCTCCACAAACGCTCCGGTAATCAACGCCGGTGTGATGACTGCGAACATCATCTGAAAGGCAGCGAAAAGGCTATGAGGAATGGTCTTGCTGTAGTCTTCGTTGGGTAGGGCGCCTACGCCGTTAAATCCCGCGAAGTTCAGGCCTCCGATTAATCCACCAATATCCGTACCGAAGGCAAGGGAATAACCGTAGAGCACCCACTGTACTCCTATCAGGGCCATGAAGATATAACTCAAGGTTAATGTGGAAAGAACATTTTTCCGACGTACCATACCTCCATAAAAAAGCGCCAGAGCTGGTGTCATCATCAGTACCAGAGCACAACTCACCAGTATCCAGGCTGTGTCGCCTGAGTTCATAGTATGTACCTCCTTATTCACAACATCATTTTCTACATATGATAGCAAGTACGGTGCCACGCATATATGTACCTGATTATACACAGATATTAGTAATTCATTGGGAAAGGCAACGGAAAAAATATAACTATTTTGTTCCATTGCGAGTCAGGTTAGACAAAATTGTAACCATGGCATTTGGCAGTATTTTTTTCATTTGACACACAGGCCGTATCTCACACATAATGTTAATAATTTTTTGATCATTTCCGAGAATGCTTTCCCCGTGTTAAGGATTCAAGGGGTCGAGGGTTCAAGTGACAAGTGACCAGGTGCAAAGAGCCCCTAATTTTAAACTTTAAACTTTTACCGGAGGCTTTATGGAACGGGCTGATGAAGGGCTGCCATTTCTTCTCAAGTATGAAAATGTCGCCGACTACCGAGACGGAGAAGTATGGATCCTCGACAGGAGAGCCTATCCCGCCAGGGAAGAATTTGTGCGGTGCAGCAATTATCATGAGGTCGCGAAAGCGATTGCCGATATGGTGACGCAGAGCGGTGGCCCATGGCTGGCAGCCGCCCTGGGGATGGTAAGCGCAGTGAGAGAAGCTAAAAGTTTCCCTCTGAAAAAAGCTAAGCAAGGGCTGAAGCACGCGGCAGATGTTTTAATTCACGCCCGTCCCACCACTTCGGGAAATATGGAAACCCATATCCGGCGCATTCTCAAAACAGCTCTGGATGCTCTGGATCGGGGGGAGGATGCGGAAGCCGTTACCTATGAATATGTGCAGAAGAATCTGGAAAACCGATACCGGAATTCACGCACAATGGCAATGTATACCGTCGATCTGCTCCCGGACGAAATTACCATTCTCACCCAGTGTTACGCTGAGACACTCATCGGTTTTATTCTTCTGCTTTCCCGGGAAAGAGGGAAAAAAGTATCCCTGATCTGCCCGGAGACCAGACCGTATCTGCAGGGGGCGCGCTTGACCGCCAGTGTGGCTTGTGATATGGGTGTACCGGTAACGGTAATTACTGACAATATGCCCGCGTATATCCTGTCGAAAGGAATGGCGCAGGTGTTCATCTCCGCCGCGGATGTAATCACACTGGACGGATACGTAGTCAATAAAACAGGTACATTCCAGATAGCCCTTGCCGCCCATTTCCACGGTATACCCTACTACGCGCTGGGGATACCGTCCGCAGGTACTCCTACACTCAACGATGTCGTGATCGAAGAGAGAAACCCGGAAGAGACGCTGCATTCAATGGGGGTCCGTACAGTGAAGGCAGGCGTGAAAGGCTACTACCCTGCGTTTGATATTACGCCTCCCGGGTTTGTAAGCGCCGTGATCACACCGAAAGGGATTTTTGCCCCCTGTGATGTGAAGAGATATTTCATATAGGAACACTATGCTCTACGAAACTACACGCAAGGCACTATTAAAAATAGTCTTAAAGCTCCATGAAAAAGACTTCATTCAGCTGAACTCCGGCAATGTGAGTGTCCGCGCATCCACCGAACATTGTGCGATCACGCCGACCGGCATGTCCTATGATGATATAAAAGTAGAGGATATGGTAATCATTGATCTTGACGGCGCAATAATTGAAGGCAGCCTCAAACCCTCCTCGGAAACGCCTATGCATATGACCGTATATAAAAATATGCCTGATGTGAAGGCGGTGGTGCACACGCATTCGCCATACGCCCTCGCGTTCGCAACGGTCGGACGCAGCATTCCCGTCATCAGTACAGAAGGATTGGCCATACGCGGCCCTATACCAATCGCCCAATATGCATGCCCGGGCACGGAGGCACAGGGATGGGCTGCCATTCAAGCCATGCAGGGCCCCCCTGCGGTCACGGGTACCCTGTTAAAGAACCACGGCGTACTGGCTACGGGAACGAACCTCTCCCGGGCATTTGCCGCCGCCTGCCGGATTGAAATGGCGGCGAAGATCTATTTTCTTGCAATTCAGATCGGAAATCCTGACATCCTGACGGATGAACAGATAAAGGAAATAAGAAACGTATATCTTCGAAAATAGGAATGACTGAACATACGATCGCGTGAACACGTGAATCCTCGAATCCTTGAAACCTTAATATTTATTTGCAACCACATGAAAAAAAGAGTCAAAAATGTTTATTGCATAAAACAG
Source organism: Syntrophaceae bacterium (assembly GCA_017885225.1). Lineage (GTDB taxonomy): Bacteria > Desulfobacterota > Syntrophia > Syntrophales > UBA2185 > UBA2185. Next base: position 4,734 of record JAFNGM010000178.1, read on the forward strand.
ATTAAGAAACCGAGGTTCTCACAATGATAGAATTCTTTAAAATGAATGGCAGCGGAAATGATTTCATCCTGATTGATAACAGAACGCAGGTTTTGAATGTTCAAAACCTTCCAGAATTTGTCAAGACCGTGTGCGAACGAAAAGTATCTGTGGGTGCAGACGGATTAATTATCATTGAAAATTCGGAACGCGCCGACTTCAGGTGGCGGTTTTTCAACGCCGACGGTTCCGAAGTGGAAATGTGCGGCAATGGGGGCCGGTGCGCGGCCCGGTTCGCCCGCATCAAAGGCATCGCAGGAGACAAGTTGTCTTTTGAAACAGAGGCGGGCATTATCGACGCCGAGGTCCGTGGCGACGAGGTCAAGTTAAGATTAACCGATCCTCATAGTATAAAGATTAATTTTTCGATAATGATTGATGATCGTTCATTTGAAATGAACTTCATCAATACAGGGGTTCCTCATGCTGTTCACTATGTAAAAGATCTTGACCGGTTCGATGTCCTCACCATCGGTCGAGCGCTACGTTATCATAACGAATTTCAGCCCGCCGGGACAAACGCAAATTTCCTGGAATCCATCGACAGGCACACTATCAGAGTAAGGACCTACGAAAGGGGCGTCGAAGATGAAACCCTGGCCTGCGGCACCGGTGCGGTGGCGTCGGCCCTCATCTCTTCCTGGAAGGGGCTTGCGGAATCACCGGTTGATGTCAGGGTAAAGAGCAATGAGACGCTAAAAATCCATTTCCGTAAAACAGACACGGGATTTGCAGATATTTATCTTGAAGGAAAAACCAAAGTAGTTTATGAAGGGCGCATCTGGGAGGAGGCATATATAAGGTAGTATCTACGTGCATACGTTCGCGTTGTGTCATTTCACCCGCAGGGAGAAATCTGTTGCAACGATATTAAAGATTTCTCCGTCACTCCGTTCCATCGAAATGACACCCCTTTTTATAGGCTGGCTCCAGGTAGCGCTCACTGACAAAGAACGGGAGGTATTTTGTGTTGCAGACGGCAGACAGGTTGAAAAAGATTCCGCCATATCTATTTGTAGAGCTGAGAAAAAAAATCAATAAAGCGAAGGCCGAGGGGATTGATGTCATTAGCCTGGCCATCGGCGATCCCGTGGAACCGACTCCGGATTCCATTATAGATGAACTCTGTGTAAGGGCGCGGGACCCGGAAAATCATCGTTATCCCACCGATGAGGAAAAAGGCATGCTTGCGTTCAGGCAGGAGGTCGCCCGCTGGTACAATACGAGATTCGGGGTAGCACTTGATCCGGGAAGTGAAATTCTCGGCCTTATCGGATCAAAGGAAGGTTGCCACCACTTCATCCTTGGTTGTATGAACGTAGGCGACACCGTGCTCATGACAGATCCCGGATATCCGGCGTACCGGTCAAGTATTCTCATGGGCGGCGGTGAACCTTACAATGTGCCCATCCTGGAGAAAAATGGATATCTTCCCGTCCTGGAAGATATCCCCACCGATATCGCAAAAAAGGCGCGGGGAATGTTTCTCAACTATCCTAACAATCCCACGGGAGCGTGCGCGACGAGGGAATTTTTCAATCGTCTGGTGGATTTTGCGAAGCAATTTGACATCATCGTCTGCTATGACAACCCATACGGAGAAGTCCTCTTTGACGGTCAGGAACGCCTGAGTTTTCTCATGGCCAAAGGGGCCAAGGAGGTAGGGGTTGAGTTAAACTCCCTCTCGAAACTCTTTAATATGACAGGGTGGCGCATTGGGATGGCTGTCGGTAATCCGGACGTCATTGCCGCCATGAGTAAAGTCAAAGAAAATACCGATTCGGGTATTTTTAACCCGATTCAATATGCCGGAATCCATGCCCTGAAACATGAGGCAAAGTACATAGACCATCTGCTTCAGATTTACGGACGCCGGCGAAAAATGGTCCTGGAAGCCCTTGGACGCAGCGGGATAGTGTTTGAACCCCCGAAGGGAACGTTCTATCTCTGGGTGCCTGTACCAAAAGGGAAAACGGCCATTGAATTTACAAACTTCTTGTTTGACAAGGCAGCTATTGTCGTCGCAGCCGGTACGGCCTATGGTCAATACGGCGAAGGGTATATAAGGATTTCCTTGACAGTTACCGATGACCGGCTCAAAGAAGCAATGAATCGGATAGAGAAGGCTTTGTCCTGAGACACCTTAATCTTGACATGTACCGTGCACGACACCTCTGTTTACCCTTAGTAACTAATTTAAATTATAATGAGATTCCGCAGCTATAAATATCCATCCTTATCTCATACCGTGAAAATCGGCATTGCGATAGCGGCTATGTTGCTTCTTTCCAACACGGTATTGGTATACTTTCTTGTGCAAGAGAAAAACATCAATAAAAATCTTATCACCCTCATCGATAGAACCAATAGTGACTTTTATCAAATTCATGAATCACTGAAGAAGAAAGATTTACAAAGCGCCTTCCGCCATCTCGCGGAGGCTCAAAAACAGGTGGCATCCATACTCCCCGCACAGCCATCACCCACGCAAAAAGTGCGAGCCGAGACGAAAGAAACACTTCCTGCGCACACAACCCAGGCGAAAGCAACACCGCCGCAGGTTCTTCCGGCGATACCGGTATCGAGCACAGAAACTCCTTATCCTTTACTGTTTGCCGATTCAGGCGAGTACCTTCTTATATGTGAGAAAGACACAAAAAATATTTATATCTTCCGATTTATGGATGGCAAGTTTACGCTTGTAAAACACTACCCCTGCGTGATTGGCGCAAACAATCATGACAAAAGAAGCGAGGGAGATTTTGCCACCCCTGAAGGGATTTACTTTTTCCGGAGATTTGCTCCTGGTAAAGCCCTCGCAGAAAACTATGGCTATGGTGCGTTTGTCCTGAATTATCCCAACTTCCTCGATCGCAAAGAAAGAAAGGAAGGGAGCGGCATTTGGATACACGGACATAGCATTCATAAATCCATAGGAGCAGACGTCCTCGACACAAAGGGCTGCATCGTGGTGAGCAATGATGTACTGAAGGAAATGAATGAGTTTCTCCAACCGAACGGTACCCCCATTGCAATCGTCAATAAGCTCAGCTATGTGAGCATTGAAAATCAGAACGAACTGTCAAACGAACTGAGAAATTTTATCAACTCATGGAGGCAGTCCTGGGAGAGCATCGACACGAAAAAATATTTAAACTTTTATTCCCCGGCGTTTGTGAACGGTGAAGGAATGGGCTACCATGCCTTCGCACGACACAAAGAAAAAACTAATAAAAGTAAAAAGTTCATTCGCGTAAAAATCGAAAATCTGGCGATTCTTGTGCCACCCGAACATGGCGGCAATATCGTCGTCGCGAGATTTCATCAAAGATACAATTCAAATAATTTCAAAAGCGATAGTAAAAAAATATTTTACCTGAAAAAAGGGCAGGCCGGATGGCAAATTATTGGCGAATCTATGTATTAGTTTTTTCACTGTTCATTGCTGTTTTTTGTGCATCCGATTTTTTCACAATCAGGCAGAGTATTTCATCCAAGCCATCAAAACCATTCGTGCATGTTCAAAGATTTTTCGGCGGCACGAATCAAGAAGTGGCTGTCCACATCATTTCCGGAGAAGAAAAAGGGCCTGCGCTGCTTATCTTTGCCGGAATCCATGGTGATGAGGCGGGAGGTTATTTAACTGCAGAGAGGTATGCGGATGTGAAGATAAAAAAGGGGACATTGATCGTCGTACCACGTTTGAATTTGCCAGCTGTGGTGAAGGGAAAACGTCAAGGTTTAGGTGGTGATATGAACCGCTTGTTCCATCTGCCGGAGAACCATAATACATCTCCTGATTCGAAAGTTGTTGACCTTGCCAAAACTCTTATCAAGCGCGCCGACTATGTTCTGAACCTCCATCAAGGTTCAGGTTTCTACTCTCCTACATGGATTTCCCCCAAAAGAAATCCTTCCAGGTGGGGACAATGCAATGTGATTGACGCCCTCATTTTTGACCTGCCCAACGGGGATAAATTGGAACTGGCCAGTTTTGCTGAAAAAATAGCATACAGATCAAATTCAAAGATTAGAGACAAGAAATTTCATTTTCAGGTAAATAACACCAACACGGCGAGCAATACGTCACTTCACAAGGAGCAGAGAAGATCACTCACGTATTATGCATTGTACAAACAGCACAAACATGCTCTGGCATTCGAAGCCACAAAAAATTGTACACTCCCTCAGGCTATCGCATTTTTAACAATTGCCATTAATTCAATTATGGAAGAGGTTGGGATACAATCGGAAAATCTTCCTGCAACAGATCCTCTAACGATACGCAAGGAATTGCGAGAAAAAAAACTTGAAATGTAATTACTCTTTCTCCATCTGGCGTGTCATCCCTGATCAAGCATTTATCCTCAGGATTTCACCTTCAGTTCTTTACCGCACCATTTTTTGTCATTGACACGGTGCTCTCTTTGTCTTATCTTTTCTATAAAAAACATACGTTTATCAATGAGCTCGCGGGGCATGAATATAAGGGGTAAAATGTCTCACACATTACCTCTTTCCACTGCGCCGGATACACGAAAAACCCATCTGTATCCCAAGAAATGACGGAGAATCCATGTATACTGCAGGAATTGATATCGGTTCCATCACTACCAAAGCAGCGGTAATGAAGGACGGGGTATTACTGGGTACGAAAGTTATCTTTACGGGGTATAACGCTGAGATGGCAGGGAGGAATGTGTTAGATACAATTCTTGCCGAACTGGATATGACTTATAAATCTATTGGCCGGATTGTTTCAACGGGTTATGGTAGAAAAAGTATGACTATAGCCGACAGGGCTATCACGGAAATCACGTGCCATGCTGCGGGAGCCCACTATATAAACCCCAAAATTCATTCTATTATAGATGTTGGTGGACAGGACAGCAAAACAATAGTAGTGGACGAACATGGGACTGTTGTAAATTTTGCCATGAATGATAAGTGCGCCGCGGGAACCGGTCGTTTTCTGGAAGTTATGGCCGGCGCCCTCGAAGTCAATCTTGATGATTTTGGTGAAATTTCGCTGAGCGCAGATAATCCCGCCCAAATAAGCTCCATGTGTACGGTTTTCGCGGAGTCGGAAGTAATTTCGCTCATTTCCAGGGGAGAGAAAAGAGAAAATATCATCGCCGGTATCCATGAGTCCATCTGTGCCAGAATATCATCCATGATGAAGCGAATAGGAATTATGCCGCCGGTCATGATGACAGGTGGTGTTGCAAAGAATATTGGACTAGTCAGGACATTGGAGAAGCTCCTCGATACACCAATAGAGGTATCCGCATATGCCCAGGAGAATGGTGCTATCGGGGCAGCTTTGCTGGCTCAAAGAATCAAAGTTACGTAACGGCCGAGCATAAACTTATTTAGGGTTTCATATGCATTGCAAATGCTATGGTATATGGATGAGACCTGCCGTGGTTATCCTGACTCTTGTGATCAGTCTCTCGGGTGTAATTGATGCAAAGGAGAGTAAACACATGAAATCATTCAGTGATGTAACGGACAACGTTATTCAACTGCCCGCGCCTGTATTACACGGAGGGATGTCTATCGCAGAAACACTGTCAAAACGTGAGTCTACACGGAATTTTACTTCCAAGCCTCTGACACCCTCTGAAATATCACAGGTTTTATGGGCTGCTCAGGGAATAACCCGCAACTGGGGGGCGAGAACTGCTCCTTCCGCGGGAGCACTGTACCCTCTCGAATTATATCTGGTCTTACGAGAAGGGTTATATCACTATATGCCCCGCACCCACCAGCTCATACGTGTCTCGGATCAGAACTTAATCGACGATCTGTCATCAGCCGCCCTCGGCCAGGAGTGCGTAAGAAGGTCGCCGGCTATTGTTGTCATCACCGCGATATATGAAAGAGTGGAACAAAAGTACGGGCGGCGCGGTGAACGCTATGTAAAAATTGAGGCAGGACATGCAGCACAGAATATACACCTTCAGGCGGTTTCTCTCACTCTTGGATCCGTGCCGGTAGGAGCCTTCAACGATGACCAGGTTCGAAAGGTTCTAAACCTGCCCGCAAATCACGAACCGCTGTATCTGATTCCTCTGGGACATAAAAGAAAATGAGGGTCATTGCCGAAGAACTGATATATTTTCCAGGATTCTAAGGATATATGATGCGAAGTATACAGTCAGCGTTTCCTTGCACATTAGCACTGGAAGCCTTGAATCCTCGAAGGCTTGTTATCAGTACATGTGAGATGAATAAAAAAAGACATTATTAAGGAGACTACACAATGGCACTCAACATGACGGCAATCGGCAAAAAAATAGGCCCATTGACGAAGGATTATACATGGAAGGACGCAGTTCTTTATGCCCTGGGAGTAGGGGCAGGATTTCATGAACTTGACTACACGTATGAAAAAAAGCTTAAGGTAATCCCTTCATTTGCGATTGCCATGATATTCGATTTCTTCTGGGAGATAACGGCTGCCTGCAATATCAATGTTGCCGGTGTACTCCACGGTGAGCAGGATCTTGTCTTGCATAACCCCATCCCCCCTTCCGGTACCATGACCACAGAGGGAAGGATCAAGGATTACTTCGACAAGGGCTCGAGGGGAGCTGTCATTGTTGTGGAAAGTGAAACATTTCACAGTAATGGCAAAAAACTCTTTACCAGTATTATTAGCCTTTTCAGCCGCCTGGACGGAGGTTTTGGCGGCAAAAGCTCTCCCCAGCAGACTTTTGAATTCCCAAGCCGGGAACCTGATTTTGTTGTTGACGCAGTGCCCTTACCGGATCAGCCACTCATATACAGGCTCTCCGGTGATATATTTGAACTCCACGTTGACGCTGAATTTGCAAAAATGTCGGGCTTCGAAAAGCCGATTATGCACGGACTCTGTACCTACGGCTTCGCCTGCCGCGCCTTGATGGCATGCTTCACGCCAGGGAAGCCGGAAGAGGTTCGACGTCTTGCCTGCCGTTTTGCGCAACCACTCTATCCCGGCGAGCCGATAAAAACGCGTATCTGGAAAACGGGAGAGGGGAAAGCGCTTTGGCAGACAGTGAATGCACACAGGGGAGATGTTGTGATCGACAGGGGGCTCTTCGAATATGGAGAAGTACAGAAGGAAGAAATTCGTTTTGATGGACAGGTTGCAATTGTAACGGGTGCAGGCGGCGGCTTGGGGAGGGTGTATGCCCTTGAACTCGCCCGGCGTGGAGCAAAGGTTGTCGTGAACGATTTCGGTGGGATCAGAGATGGATCCGGCGAGGGCTCACAGGTTCCTGCAGCCAGGGTGGTAGAAGAAATCAAGAAGACTGGCGGAGATGCGGTAGCCAGTTTCGACAGTGTCGCTACACCTGAAGGCGGCGAGAATATTGTGAGAACAGCGCTCAATTCCTTCGGCAGGGTAGATATTCTGATCAACAACGCCGGGATTTTGCAGGACAAGAGCTTCGCGAAGATGGAGCAGGAAAACTGGCAGAAGGTAATTGATGTGCATCTCAATGGTTCCTTTCATGTCACCCGGCCCGCGTTCAGGATTATGAGGGAAAATGGATACGGGCGGATAGTCATGACTACATCCGCAGCCGGTCTGTTCGGAAATTTTGGCCAGACCAATTACAGCACCGCGAAAATGGGGCTTGTTGGCTTGATGAATTCTCTGAAGCTGGAAGGGGAGAAGTACAACATTAAAGTTAACACCGTGGCGCCATTGGCTGCCACACGACTCACATCCGATATTTTGCCTTCCGATCTTCAGGGAAAAATGAATCCGGAGTTTATTGCGCCGCTGGTTCTCTATCTCTGCGCAAAAGAATGTCCCGCAAGCGGCACAATATATAATGCCGGCATGGGTTTTTATAATCGTGCTGCAGTAATGACAGGAAAGGGCGCCTGGGTGGGGGATGGTAAACACATACCCCGCGTGGAAGAAGTTGCGGCGCACTGGGAAAAAATCTCACGCATGGAAGATGCGCGGGAGTACGTGAGTGCCATGGATTTTATGGGAGGCATTCTCCCAAACTATAAAACGATAGAGGAGGAAATGATTGTGAAGGATGAAAAGAAGGAAGTTTCTGGTGTGAAGGCTGTCTTTGAAAGAATGCCTCACGTGTTTACCGCAGATGCGGCATCCGGTGTAGACGTTACCTTTCAGTTCATGTTATCAGGAGAAGGGGGAGAGAACTGGTATGCGGAAATCAAAAGCGGCGCATGCAAGGTGGAACCCGGCACCCATGCAAGTCCAACAAGCACCATAAAAATGGATGCGGCGGATTTTCTTGATATGATTGGAGGAAAATTAAATGCCATGCAGGCCTTTATGTCGGGTAAGCTTAAAGTTGAAGGAGACCTGATGAAGTCGCAACTCATCCAAAAGTTTTTCAAATTTTAAGTCCATCGTGCGCTTATGGTATTGGGAAGCTCTTCGGCCCACAGGCATGTCCTCGACTCGATCGGGGAGCGGGGCTTCACGTTCCTCAGAGGAACAACGTTTCTCAAAATCTCCAAAGCATAGCTTCCTTTTGGAACGATAAAGAGGAAACGCCTTTATGAAATGCACGAATAGTGCTTAAAAAAACTCCATCGCGTATTGACTCATAATCCGGATGCATACCCGTGCCTGAAGGTCTGTTCTATAAGGATTGTGGGAATATTTGAACGTTGATTGTGTAAAGGAGAACACTATGACAGGACCGCTTTACGGATTAAAAGTATTGGATTTTACGACCCTTCTTCCGGGCCCCTACGCGACAATGGTCCTCGCGGATATGGGGGCTGAGGTTCTAAGGGTTGTATCCCGCTCACGGCCCGATGTGGTCGCCTACATCCCTCCCATTATTCCCGGCGTCAACATGTCTGCCGCCTTCACCCACCTTGGTCGAGATAAGCGGTCTATGAACTTGAATCTGAAGGACGGCAGGGCGGTAAAGATTATTCATCAGTTGCTTGCCACCTATGACATTCTGATCGAGCAGTTTCGTCCCGGAGTCATGGCAAAGTTCGGTCTGGACTATGCAAGTTTGAAAACAATTAACCCCTCTCTTATTTACTGTTCGTTGACCGGCTATGGCCAGACGGGGCCCTTTCGGAACAGGGCAGGACATGATATCAATTATCTGGCCCGTTCTGGTATCATGTCCTACTCAGGGAAAAGAGAGTCGGGACCGAGCCTTACAGGCATACAGATCGCTGACATCGCCTCAGGCTCCAATAACGCGATTATCGGCATTCTCGCTGCTGTTGTGTGCCGCAGCACAACAGGTAAAGGACAGCACATTGACATTTCCATGACAGACGGGATGCTCGCATTTAATGCCATGTATGGCGCCAACTTCCTGGTTGATGGGCAGGATCCGCTCCGTGAACACACGCTCCTCAACGGCGGCTCCCTCTATGATTTCTATGAAACAAAAGACGGAGGATATTTAAGCGTCGGCAGCATTGAGCATCAATTTTTCGCCGCATTCTGCGAAACCATTAAATGTAAGGAACTTATTTCGGGAGGCATTGAACCCCCAAATATAGAAATCGCCAAAAAGCGTGTCCGTGATATTATCAAAACGAGGACGAGAGACGAGTGGACAGAAGAATTTCGCAAAGTTGATGCGTGTGTGGAGCCGGTTCTTTCCCTGTCGGAGGCGCTGAACAATAGCCACGCAACAGAGCGGGGCATAGTGGTGGAAGTGGGTCTTCCCGATGGGGAAAAGGTGCGGCAACTCGCCAGCCCCATAAAGTTTTCTGAAACGCCGCCCCAGTACAAATATGCCGGTATGCCCCCCGGTATTCACACAAAAGAGGTCCTCCTCGAAATCGGCTATTCAGACAAAGATATAGAAGAGTTCGAGAACACGGGATTGTTCAGTTAACGCCAATCATCCTCAAAAGTTCTCCATTCAAGAGCTTTGTCAAGGGGGAACCGCGCCCTGTGGTGCCCTCTCGTATATGGTAATTTTCTCTTGACACAAAACCCTCTTTCTGATAGTCGAGCGTTGCATATGTTTTGATGGACATATGCTCCGATCAGGCATAATTCCCCTTCTGTGAGTCGAATCAATGCGTTATCAAAGAGGGCAACACCTGCTGTGTTTCGGATATTCACCGTAGTGAAAATAAAAAAACGATTTATTTAGAAAGGAAAGGAGGCGTGGCAAACGATGACGATGGTCAATATTACCATGAATGGCCAAAAAATCAGTGCACCTGCCGGCAGTAATATTCTCCAGGCTGCAAAGCAGGTGGGCATTGACATACCGACGCTCTGTGACCATCCTGCGTTAGTTTCAATTGGTGCTTGCCGGATATGTGTTGTGGAGGTGACAGGACAGCGTACATTAATAACGGCATGTACTTTCCCCATTACAGAGGGAATGGAAATACAGACGGAATCTCCACAGGTAGTGAAGGCAAGAAAATTAATTCTCGATCTGTTATTTTCAGAACGAAATCATTACTGCCCCATGTGCCAGATGAGTGGAGACTGCGAACTACAAAACCTGGGGTACCGCTATGGCATCGATCACTGGATTTACCCAACCTACACAAAAGGCTTCCCCGTGGACGCTTCACGCAAGTACTTCTTCATGGATCACAACCGTTGCGTCCTCTGCGGCCGGTGTGAGCGTGCCTGCGGAGATCTTGTGGCCAATCATACACTAGGCTTGAGAAATCGCGGTGCAAGTTCCATGATCCATGCCGATGCGAATGTTCCCTTCGGCGAATCAACATGTATCTCTTGTGGTTCTTGCCTGCAGGTATGCCCCACGGGAGCTCTCTGCGATAAACGAAGCGCATACATGGGACGCAATATACAGACAGAACACATCAAATCTACATGTAATCAATGCAGTATAGGCTGCGGCATGGAGATCGTGACCCGTGGCGGTAATGTCTTGCGTATTGAAAGTGACTGGGATGCAGAGATAAATGCAGGGCTTCTTTGCAAAAATGGCCGTTTTGATCCTCTTTATGAAGATCGCACGCGTGTTACCCAGCCTATGATCCGTATAGGGGGCAAACTCCGTCCATCAAGCTGGGATGAAACATTGAAGACAATCGCTGAGAAAATTAGCGGCACAAACGCCAAAGAGATAGGGGTACTGACTTCCAGTAATTCTACGAATGAGGCGCTCTACCTGCTTGGTCAGCTGTTTTGCAAGGAATTGAAAGCAACCAATGTAGGCTTGTTGAATTCCGCTGCACCTAAATTGTTCGATAAGCCGCAAGGCTCTCTCGCTGATATCGTGAAGAGCGATGTCATTCTGGTCGCAGGTACGGATCCGGCCAAGGATCAGCCTGTTGCCTCTTTCTTTGTCAAACACGCTGTTGACAGGGGTGCAAAGCTTATATTGGTGGGTGGCAAGGATAATGGATTGGCGCCTTTCGCTACCATGATCCTGGCCGACATAGGTAAAGCCGTTGAGGTTGCAGAACGTGCGGGAAGTCCTGTCGTTCTCTACGGTGCTGGTATTACGGAAAAGGGCGCTAGTGCCCTGAAAAAGCTCCAGGGCAAGGCTGCGTTCGTAGCCATTGAACCGGGTGTTAATACACGCGCGGCGGTGGCCTTTGGTTTTAATAACGGGTTCAAGGCATCTGCTGCGAAAGTATTGTATGCCCTGCTCGGTGAGCAAGGTTTGGAAAGCGCAGATGTGCTGAAGGATGTTGATAAAAAAGCTTTTGTAGTCGTTCAGGCCAGCTACGTATCACCGATCACCGAAAAGGCTGATGTGGTGCTCCCCATGGCCATATGGTCGGAACGGGCAGGAAGCTTAACAAATACAGAGGGCCGCGTGCAGAAAGTCAGCAAAGCGGTGGAACCTGCGGGAGAAGCCAAGTCGGATTGGGAGATCATCTCCTTATTGGCAAACAAGCTGGGCAAGAAGCTTGCCACTTCATTGGACGAGATTTCGGCTCGCGCAACCCAGGAACTTAAGTGAAAGGAGAATCGACGATGGCAAAAGTTAAAGTCGCTACTGACTGGCTGGCTGGTTGTGCGGGATGTCACATGTCATTGTTGGACATTGATGAACGCGTGGTAAAACTGTTAGAACTGGTGGAAATCACATCAAGTCCGGTAACGGACCTTAAACATCCACCGAAAGAAGGGGTAACTGTGGGTATTCTCGAAGGGGCGATCTGTAACACACACAACGTCGAAGTTGCAAAGCAGATGCGCGAACGCTGCCAGATACTTATCGCCGTAGGTGACTGTGCTACTTTTGGGGGTGTCCCCGCTATGCGCAATCTGTGTGGCACGGATGCAGCATTAAAGCGTGCTTACATAGATGCAGAACCAGTTGTGGACGGTTTCATTCCTGACTCTCCGGAGCTGGGGAAGCCCCTTGAAATGGTCACAGGTATTGGTGAAGTGGTAAAGGTTGATCTCTTTATCCCCGGCTGCCCGCCGAGAGCAGATGCGTTTTGGTACGCATTGACGGAACTTCTTGCCGGGCGCACGCCCATAATTCTGCCACCCCACCTTTTTACATATGATTAGAGGAGAATATTTATGGAAACTCGAAAGATAACCATTGAACCAATAACACGAATCGAGGGTCACGGGAAGATCACGATTCATCTGAATGAAGAAGGCAAGGTAGACCACTCCTTTTTCCATGTGGACGAATTCCGTGGTCTGGAGAAATTCAGTGAAGGGCGCCCATACTTTGAGATGACGCAGATTACCCAGCGCATCTGCGGTATCTGTCCCGTAAGCCATCACCTGGCATCGGCAAAGGCCTGCGATGGCGTCGCGCGAGTAGACCCGCCGCGACCGGCCAAGCTGCTGCGTGAGTTGATGCACATGGGGCAGTTTGTGCAGTCCCACGGGATGCACTTCTTCCACCTGGC
>JAFNGM010000179.1 GCA_017885225.1 Syntrophaceae bacterium
TCGTGACTGATATCATAGTTCTGACAGAAGGAGCACAGGAGATTACAGGATCGGAAAAAGATGGTGCCGGAACCGGAATTGCCCACAAGAGGCGCCTCTTCACCAAAGTGGGCATGCAGGCTTGCAACGTTGGCCGTTTCGCCCGTGTGGCAAAATCCCAGTTCTCCGTGAATCCTATCGACACGGCATTCCCGTGGGCATAGAGTGCAGCTCTTCATGAGCGTCACGGCCTGATCAATTCGGTCCTGCAGTGTTCCCTCTCCGTATAATTTCAAATACGATGTCTTGTGCATACGTGTTTATCTTATCTTTTGTATTTCCCCATCAGGTGAACTTCACCAAGAATATGGCCCTCCATCGCCGCAAGCAGTTGCGCCTTCGTGGCACCCGGTTTCAGCCCCGTCATCTCATTGAGAGCATAAACCTTGAAAAGATAACGGTGTTCCCCGGAGGGGGGACAGGGCCCACCATATCCGATGGCGCGGAAATCATTCATGCCCTGTTTTGCACCATTGGCAAGTTCTTTCAGCGGGGGGATTTTTTCCGGTAAACGTGTAATACCGGATGGTATATCATAGATTACCCAATGAACCCATGTCCCCATTGGGGCATCGGGATCATCACAGATCAGGGCAACGCTTTTCGTACCGGCGGGTACGTTGCCCCATTCCAGAGGGGGAGAAACATCCACACCATCGCACGTATATTTTGCCGGTATTCTCGCACCATGTGTAAACGCTGTGCTTGTTATCTCCATTTTCTTGCCTCCTTTCATGCACGTCCCGGATTCAGTCACACCGGGACAGGAAAAAGAAAGATTAACGAAACCAGCAGGTATAATGCCTTTTTCATTGTGGCACCTCCCTCACAACATCTTCCTCATGCATTTGCTCTTTTTTTATACCTCTGCCCCTTACGATTTATTGATTATAGAGTTCAATTTCGAATCCGTCAATAAGTAAACAGGCATGTGATTATCTTCGACCGAAACAGGCGTTTAAAAACACACCTTTTCTCCTTGACAATAATAAAATCGATACTAAAGTTATTGAATATGCGTTATACCTTCAGCTCCTATTTCGATCGTGCAAAGGAACACGATTCGCAGAAAAAGCGAAGAGATTTTTTTAAGCGCGAAAAAGGAGAAATTTCCATAGATGGCACATAATCACGAAATATCCTGGGGCAGGCGCCTTATTGCCACCATGGTCATGAATCTGATCATACCGGCCGTTCAAATATACGGAGGTATCATATCAGGAAGTATGGCCCTCATCAGCGACGCTCTTCACAATCTGAGTGATTTTACGTCCGTAATGATCAGCTATTCAGCCCTGCGCATGGGGCGGCGTGAACCAACGCAGAAGCATACCTTCGGTTATAAGCGCCTGGAAGTTTTTGCGGCCGTGTTTAATGTTGCCCTGCTTTTCGGTGCGGCAGTTTATATTGCCTTCGAGGGATGGAACCGTCTCTGGAATCCACAACCGGTGAATGGCAGCGTTGTGATCATCATTGCCTCAATCGCGTTTCTGGCAAATATGACATCCACGTTCATGCTGCGGCCGGGTGCAAAAACCAACATCAATATCCGGAGTGCCTTTCTGCATATGTTAACCGATGCCCTTACTTCTCTCGGTGTGCTTATCCTGGGCATCATATGGATATTCAGACCGTGGTACTGGCTTGACCCTTTATTCTCATGGATCATTGTGGTGTTGATCCTTTACAGCGGGTGGGGTATTTTGAAAGACGCCTATGGAATTCTTATGAATGCCACACCACCGGGAATCGATGTTCAGATGATACAGCGAGAAATTGAGTCTTTAGAAGGTGTAGAGGAAATTCACCATCTCCACGTCTGGAACATTTCTTCGGAGGGTGTAGCCTTGGTTGCTCATGTAGTGGTGATGGACCAGATGTTGAGCAGGGTTGAGGAGATTGCCGACAAGATACGGCATCTGCTGTTGAATCGTTTTGCTATCGATCATCCGGTTCTCCAATTTGAGACAAGGGCATGCGAAGGGACAGGCCTCCTGTGCTGTCCCGTAAACGGCAGTATGCAGAAAAATGAACACTGAATACACAGAGGACTATACGAATGACCAGAAATTCAGTTTCTCACAAATCACTCAAAGTCATGTGCAAATGTGCATTGCTCACCATGGCGCTTCTTTTATTCGCTTTTATGTCTCCGGATTCAGGCATTTCTGCTGAAACCACTTTATTGACGATTATCCATAGCGGTAATGTAAACGGGTACATCTTCCCCTGTCCTACCTGAGGAAAGAACGCGCTGGGCGGTCTGGCCCGGCGGGCATCATTTGTGGAAAACGTAAAAAGTGAGGGAAATGCCGTTCTCATTGTCGATTCGGGAAATCTCTTTGCAAACAAGGCAACAGGCGCCGACCAGCAACAATCCCTTACAAAGGCGCAGATGATCAGTCGCGCATACACGCGCACGGGAGTTGCAGCCATCAATGTGAGTTCAGCGGATCTCACGCTGGGTTTATCCTTTTTTCGTACTGAAGCATCACAAGGTCTTCCCCTGATTTCAGCCAATCTCATGGACCCTACACGCAAATCACTCATATTTTCACCCTATACTATCAAGCGGGTCGGGAACGTCCGGATCGCCTTGTTCGGTCTTACTTCGCCAGTGCAAAAACAGGCCGTCATCCATTCGCCAGAAAACAAATTCATATTGGGAGACCCGGTCAAATCGGCGCGGAAAATGTTCCGGAAGCTGCGCCAGCACGCTGATATCATCATCCTTCTTTCCGACCTCGATGCAAAAAGGGAGCGGGAGGTCATCAAGGCAGTACCGGGAATTCATTTTGTTTTTGGGGGGCGCGAAGGAAGATATATTCATACACCCCTCTGGGAAGGACACACGCCCATTCTCGAATCCTACAAAAATGGTATGTACGCAGGCACGCTGCGCCTCACTTTTGCGAAAGCCTCCTCGCCTTTCGCATATAAAGGTACGGAAGAGACATCGCAGGGTTTGAAGGATTCCAAAGGCGGTAATCGCTTTTCATGGACATTAATGCCTCTGCATACATCACTTCCGGAAGACAGGGAAATCTCGTCGTGGATCCAAAAGAGCGGCGTCGAGAAAGATTGATCATACAAATTTCTCTCTTGATTGCATCGGGCAGAATTGATAGGGTAAATTGAAATTATCAAGGATATTATATTTTTTACATTGAATATCATTAAAAAAATAAAAGACTGCAGAAATGCCCTGACCATAGTCGTCGCGCTTGCGGGCATGGGGATTGTTGCATTCTATAAGATTTGTGATACGGAATGCTCATACCTGAGTGGTGATATTCTGGGTGTCGATCTCGTTTATATCGGTGTCGGCTATATCCTTTTTCTTATCCTCATGGCCGCCTTCCGGCAGACAGCCTATGTCCGCGCTTTACTGGCTGCAGGAATCGGCGTGGAAGTGCACCTTATCGCGTTTCAGTTTCAGGAAGAGGTCTTTTGCCCTTACTGCCTGGCATTTGCATTCATAATATTTACGGCATTTATTATCAATTATGAAAAACCTATTCTTGAGGAGCGCGCTATGTGGAAACGTATAATTTACGGACTCGGTGATGTGGCCCTTCCCCCTCTTATGAGAACACGATTGCCACTTATATTCTTTCTCGTGTTAGGATATATTTTTATTGTGTTGACCTTTTCCGGTTCCGCAACGCCTGCGTATGGCGCCGAGAAATCCTCCGTGCCATCTTACGGCTCCGGAGAATATGAACTGATCATTTTCACGGATTACTTCTGTCCGCCATGCCAGAACCTTGAGTCCGAGCTCGATCCCGCACTCAAGGAATTCCTTTCCCACGGAGGCGTGAAGGTAATCTTCGTTGATCTTCCTATCCATCAGGAAACCAAGTTGTATGCGAAGTATTTCCTTTATTCGGCGAAGGCGGCGCGAAATTACAAAAAAATCCTCCATGCAAGAAGAATCCTCTTTTCCCTTGCAAAGAGTCGTACCGCCTTGAATGAAGACGACCTGGAAAAAGCCCTCAAGGAACACAAGGTTTCTTTCACACCGTATAACCTAAAGCCCGTGTATCCGTTACTCAACAAAATAATCGCGACACATAAAGTCAAATCAACCCCAACGTGTGTGATCAAGTATTCAGACACGGATGTCCGCAAATATACCGGTTCATTTGAAATTCAAAACGGCCTGGCAATGTTACGGGCATCGCTCGCGAACGCCACGCGATAAGAGGTTTTGAAAAAATTCCACGTTCCAAAGCTATCAGATTATACTTGGCAGGCGGGACAGAAATACGTTCCCCTGCCGCTCAGGCGCAGACGCTGAATCCTGCCGCAACAGCGAGGGCACGGACTTCCTTCACGTCTATACACTTTCAACGCATGTTGATATTCGCCTTTATTGCCAAAAAGATCTCGCCAATCGGACACCGACGTGCCGCGGCAGGCGATGGCCCTGTTCAGAACATCGCGCATTACCGTTGCGATCCTCCTCCACTCCTGCTTTGATAGACTGCATGTCTGCCTCCATGGATTAATCAACGCGTCATGGAGAATCTCGCACGCATAAATGTTTCCGACGCCGGCAATGATTCGCTGATCCATCAGAAATGATTTCACGGGAAGTTTTTTCACTCCGGCAATTTCCCAAAGTGCAGATACGGGATAGTTGCGAGAAGGATCAATAACAGCCTTGCTGCAACGAACAGCATCCCGGAGGATCAATGTGGCAAAGCGTCGCGGATCTAAGCAAAGAAGCCTGCCGCGCGGAAATGCCATGATAAAGCGGGTATGCGGAGGTAATGCCTGATGGCTCGCGTGCCACTGCAACCTGCCTGTCATACGCAGATGAAGAACGAGCGCAGCGGATGTATCCAGCTCCATCACCAGGGATTTACCCTGACGCATCACGGATGTTATTTTTTTCCCTTCCAGCCTGCCTATGTTCCCCAGCAGAGAGTCAAGTATTTCAAAGCCACAAATTTGCTCGTCGAGAATCATGGGCCGTAATTGGCGGCTGAGCGTTTCTATTTCAGGAAGCTCTGGCATAGAGGTTCTTTCAACACACTATCTGCATAGCAGAAATTATTTTTTCCAAAAAACAAGGAAATAATTTTCACACAATAAAAAAATTCACACGTATTTTTTTTTGCTCAATTGCATTTTTTATTTTCTTGTCAAAAAAAAATATATTTCACAAGAAAAAATATTGACAACAAATAATAAAAAGAGTAACGAGAAATCAATATACATAAAAAATAAAAAAGGGGAAGCGTTACTATCATTCCTGTATAAAAAGGAGGATAACACTTATGGAAAGCGAGACGCTATTCACCGAGGAGGCCGAACCTCCTGGTAATTTAGCAGGTCTTGTTGGTATTGAAAATTACGCACACGATGTTTCACCGTCGTACGACACCCTCCTTGCCCCTTCCGTCGTTAAGACAAAAGGGGTCCCGTATGTTTTTCGTTTTAAAGAAAGTCCCCGATCCCGGGCCTTTCGCAAGCGTTTTTATCCGGAAATAACACCTCACGAATGGAGCAATTGGCACTGGCAATTCAGTAATCGCATACGCGAAGCTGATGCGCTATCAAAGTTCATCTGGCTTTCCGAAGACGAACGGAACGCAATGAATCATCAGGCGGGCTCTCTGCCCGTGGCAATCACCCCTTACTACTTAAGCCTTCTCGACGAATTCGATTCACATCACCCTCTGCGACGTATGGTGATTCCTGTAGCTGCTGAATGTCATCGCGCTCCTGAGGAAACAGATGATCCCTTAGGAGAAGAACACGCCAGTCCCGTTCCCGGAATTGTGCATCGCTATCCCGATCGTGTCCTGTTTCTTGTGACGGATACCTGTTCAACCTATTGCCGCTATTGCACGCGCTCGCGCATGGTCGGCAGCCACCGCAAGCCCCTCTCAGAAACGGAATGCTGGGAAGCAGCCGTCGCATATATTAAAGCAGCTCCTCAGATTCGTGATGTCCTGCTCTCCGGTGGCGATCCACTCACCCTTTCCGATGAGCGGCTGGAGTGGCTTTTAGCAAGCCTGAGACAAATTCCACACATAGAAATTCTGCGTCTCGGCACGAAGGTACCCGTTGTACTGCCGCAGCGGATAACACCGAAACTCACGTACATGTTAAAGCGCTTTCATCCCCTGTTGATGAGCATTCACGTGAATCACCCGGATGAAATAACGACAGAAATGAGTCACGCGTGCATTCGCCTTGCCAATGCGGGTATACCGCTCGGCAGCCAGACGGTCTTGCTGCACAGGATCAATGATGATGTGGAAACCATGAAACGCCTTGTCCATGGTTTGCTTAAAG
>JAFNGM010000180.1:0-943 GCA_017885225.1 Syntrophaceae bacterium
CAAGGCCATGTTCACAACACACAAGACATACGAAGACCGTAAAATGTACAGCGCGATCCTTATGCTGAGTGCCTGGGGGTTTGTGATAGTGATCTCCTCATTTCTTTTCCTCTATGCGGGATATCATCTGGATAAACTTTTGGGTACGGCCCCCAACTTTATGCTTGGATTGTTTTTCCTGGCCTTATTTTTCTGTATCGGCAGGTTATATCAGGAAGCCTGGTTGAAGCGAAAGGATGTCTGAGCTCATTCTTTTCATGTAGAACACAACAGATATTTTCATACTCTGTAATCCTCTTAAGCCCCTTTATGCCCCTGTGCTGAGGGGCTTAAGAGTTTGTGAAAGGGTGGGTGCCCACCAAAATTAATCGATGTTCTCTATCAGGAAGTACACAGCCCCCCTTTATCTGGCGAATATGCTGTACCTATTGGACATATTTCATCCCCTATTCACCGAGATGTTTCGCAAATCCAGCCCACATAGTGGTAATTGAAACAAGTATAGCGGTTCAGCGTGAATATCAATTTGAGGAAACAGAATGAGGCAATGTTAAAAATCATTGATCGCATCAATAAGACTCTTGAGCCTGCCGAAGTTCTTGCGGTTGAAGTCTATCACAAGGCGCGGCAGATGAATAACATCCTCATCATCCGTTTCAGCTTGCAATGCACCGGATGCCGCGATGCTGCCTCCCGGGAGAAGGATGTCGTGAAACTGATCTGTCAGCTTCCTGACGTCATCGAGGTTGAGCCTTGATAGGAGCCGGATCACGAGCTGGCCGGCTACATACCGCATACTGTGATAGCGGCGATAGAAATGCTGAATCTTCTCCACCGCAGCATCCACTGAACAGACTCGCTCGAAGAGCGCAAAGTCCGATGGGCAAATGTAGTGACGAGCCAGGAGCTCTTCCTCGAGGAGCTTGATCAGGTGGGTCCAGTA
>JAFNGM010000180.1:1024-4617 GCA_017885225.1 Syntrophaceae bacterium
GGTTGAAAAAATATTTGTACGTGATCTGCCGCGGGTTACCCTCGATCATGAAATTCGGCTTCTCCTCGTACGGCAAGCGAATGTTCACACCGAAGGAATGCTCGGAGCCTGCCCCCTCGTTGGCGGCCTGCATGATGCCCGGTCCGCCGCCGGCGATAACCATATACCCTGACTCAGCAAGCTTTTTCCCCAAGAGCGATGCCATCTCGTATACCGGATCGCCCGGCTGGGTGCGCGCCGAGCCGAAGACCGTGACCTTGCGCACGTTCCGGTAGGGGCCGAATACCTTGGAAGTGAACCGCATTTCCTTGAGAGTTGTGTTCATGAGCTTAAGGTCCGCGCTCTCGTCGTCTTCCTGCCCGGCTTTGAGTGAGGCAATGATCATTTCGCGGACGTATTCAGGCCTTCGGATACCCTGGGCCGTCTTCATCAATTGCTCGATGATCTCGTCAAGGGGGCCGTTATTTTTGGTGAAATGAATTTTCATGGTTTCTGCGCACTCCTGGCGGCCCCTGCTGAAGCGGCTATGAAAAATAGTACCCCCTTTTTTGTTTTTTGTCGAGAAAGAAGAAAGTTCATTCCCCTTAAGCGGACGCAGGTTCATACATGAATGACGCATAATGCGGAAATGAAATTTGACATTTCCGTCTTTAATTTATAATAACAATCACGGAAGCTACAAAAACATATCGGAGGGAAGCCTTGCTTATCGTAATGCATCATAAAGCCAGCCGTAAACAGATCGATACGGTCATCGCGGCGGTAAGAACCATGGGATTAAAAGCAAAACCCATACCCGGAAGCCAGAGAACTGCCATCGGTGTTCTGGGCAATAAGGGGTATATCGACGATCTCAGTATCCGGGACCTTCCCGGGGTCAAGGAAGTTATTCACGTAACCAAGCCTTACAAAATGGTATCCAGGGATTTCCACCCCAAGGGCACCGTGATAAAAGTCGCGAATATCGAGATCGGAGCGGGGAAGAGACCTATCGTGATCGCCGGTCCGTGCGCCGTGGAAAGCGAGCACCAAATCATCAGGACGGCACTTGCCGTAAAGCGAATGGGAGCTGATCTGCTCAGGGGAGGCGCTTTTAAGCCGCGCACAGGGCCCCATACCTTTCAGGGACTGGAAAGAGAAGGTTTGAGACTGCTTTCCCTGGCCAAAAAAAAGTCGGGGCTTCCGATTGTCACGGAAGTTATGACCCCAGAAAATGTTGCGCTTGTCGAGGAACATGCCGATGTGCTCCAGGTTGGCGCCCGTAACATGCAGAACTTTGACCTGTTGAAGGAGTTGGGGCGAATTCGAAAGCCTGTCCTTCTGAAGCGCGGGATGAGCGCTACCATCGAGGAGTTCCTCGCAGCGGCCGAATATATCTATGCAGAAGGCAATCCACACGTCATCCTCTGTGAACGCGGCATACGCACCTTTGAAACAGCTACACGCAACAGCCTCGACCTTTCCGTCATACCACTAATAAACGAGATGTCACATTTGCCGGTGATCATCGACCCATCCCATGCCACAGGCAAGAGAAGTCTTGTTCCCCCTATGTCTATGGCAGCCCTGGTGGCCGGCGCACACGGCATCATGGTAGAAGTACACCCGGAGCCAGACAAGGCCCTGTCGGACGGACCTCAGTCTTTGACTATAGAGGGGTTTGGAAAAATGATGGCGAAAATAAAAAGCCTGATATCGTTTCTTGGTTTCGACAGATAGAAGTCAAGGGAGTGTTATTTGCGCACCAGACCGCTTTCTTGGACACCTGTTTAAGGATTATGCATACCATGAAAAAAGCCGAACCAATGGATATGTCTCTGTTTGAAGAGATGAGCATCGAGGAAATAAAGAGTTATCTGGAGTTCTTGCTGTGGCACTACCGGGTGGTTGACGCCTTCTGGTTCCTCTATGTATCGGATACGTACGATCAGCACACTGCCGAAGGTATTAATGAGCGAGTGTGGTCAAAGGTATCCGGTATGGCTGCAAAAGATATTCAGAAGCGATTCATGATCGAAGAAAAGGGATTGAAGGGTTTTATACAGGCCCAGAAACTGTTTCCCTGGAGTATCATTATTGGATATGAATATGATGAAAAGGATGATGAGCTCATCGTTTCCGTCCCCAGTTGCGCACCGCAGGCGGCAAGGATTGCGAAAGGACTTCCAGAGTTCTCCTGCAAAGAGATGCACCGTCGTGAATTCACGAATTTTGCCAGAATTTTCGATGACAGAATACAGGTAGAGTGTCTCTTTGCGCCTCCCGATCCGCATCCGGATGACACCTTCTGCCGTTGGCGGTTTACCTTGAAGTGATATTATACCAATAATGTCAGCCAATTCTATTTGTGTGCGAAGGGGATAGTATGAAAATATGTTACAAATGCACAAAAGAAATACGCGTAGATAAAATTGTAGGAAGGAAAGACGTGTGTCCTTTCTGCCAGGCCGATCACCGCTGCTGCCTCAATTGCCGTCACTACGACCGTATGCTTTACAATCAGTGCCGCGAATCCCAGGCGCAAAGGGTATTGGACAAGGATCGCAGTAATTTCTGCGACTATTTTTCTTTTAATGAATTTCGTTCTGATGCAAAGACAAAAGAAGGTGGAGAAACGACGAGAGACAAGCTAGAGGTTCTGTTTAAAAAGTAAACCACCATCGGCGAAAGCCTATGGATTCAGGGTTTAAATGATCAAGTGTTTTTATTCCATTCCCGAATAAAAAATAAAAACATTTTTTGACCTATGTCAAGGAAACACATTTATTATTATGGCATAAAACGCCAAAAATGATTTTCAAAGGAGGTCGATTATGTTTTGCTATCAATGTGAACAAACCGCAAAAGGCGAGGCATGTACGAAAGCCGGGGTCTGCGGGAAACAGCCGGATGTTGCTGCCCTGCAGGATTTATTAACGTATGCCCTCACGGGTCTTTCACTCGTGGCTGAGGCGGGAAGAAAATCTGGTATTAACGACCGGGATGTGAATGTATTCACGTGTGAAGCGCTTTTTTCCACTCTTACAAATGTCAATTTTGATCCCGCACGCTTCGTGACTCTGCTCAGGCAATGCTGTGCTCTCAGAGATGGTTTAATTGACAAGATAACGGCAACTGGCGGGAAAGTGGACTCAAGGCATGATGTTATTCGGTTTACGCCTGCCGCTTCAATAGATGCCCTGGTAGGCCAGGGAGAAAAAGTCGGCATGCAATCGTATCCCACACTCAACGCGGATATTCTCTCACTCAAACACATCCTCCTGTTCGGTATACGGGGTGTTGCGGCGTATATGGATCACGCCCGGATACTCGGCAAGGAAGATGACACCATCTATGCGTTTTTGCATGAGGGACTTTCCGCACTTATGAATGAGAAGCTGACCCTTGATGAGGGATTGGGCCTTGTTCTCAAGTGCGGTGAAATAAATCTCAAAACAATGGAACTCCTTGATGCCGCCCATACGGGTACCTATGGACACCCCGTGCCGACAAAAGTGCCTCTTGGAGCAAAGAAAGGGAAGGCTATTCTCGTTTCCGGTCACGATCTTAAGGACCTCGAAGCGTTGCTGAAACAAACTGAGGGTAAAGGCATT
>JAFNGM010000180.1:4674-5298 GCA_017885225.1 Syntrophaceae bacterium
GGCCATTATGGAACGGCCTGGCAGAATCAGGCGAGGGAGTTTACCGAATTTCCAGGCGCCATACTCATGACCACAAACTGCATCCAGAAGCCTCAGGAATCATACAAGGCGAGCATTTTTACATCCGGACAGGTAGGCTGGCCCGGTGTTCCTCATATCTCCGATCGCGACTTTACTCCTGTGATCAAACGCGCTCTTGCATTACCGGGTTTCACGGCCGATACAAATGGAAAATCCGTCACGGTAGGATTCGGAAGAAATGCCATTTTAGGTGTTGCCGATAAGGTAATTGAGGCGGTGAAGAATAAGCACATCCGTCATTTCTTTCTCGTTGCCGGCTGCGATGGCGCCAAGCCAGGCCGCAACTATTACACCAGATTTGTGGAACAGGTTCCTGAAGATTGCGTAGTCCTTACCCTCGCCTGCGGCAAATTCCGCTTTTTTGACAAAGACCTGGGCGATATCGGAGGTATCCCGAGACTCCTTGATGTGGGACAGTGCAATGATGCCTACTCGGCAATTCAAGTTGCCGTGGCCCTCTCCAAAGCCTTTGGTGTGGGTGTAAACGACCTCCCTCTCTCCATGGTTCTTTCCTGGTACGAGCAGAAGGCAGTAGCCATTCTT
>JAFNGM010000181.1 GCA_017885225.1 Syntrophaceae bacterium
TGTTACGTATAGCACCTACTACTCCTTGACTCGAATGGATATGAACGACTGTAGGTTTACACTTGAAATGTACATAAAAAGGCAGGGCCATTTCTGACGAGCCGATCGCTTAACGTGTTGATAATACCGTCATGATATAACAAATAACCTACAATTATAAACAGTTGAATGATTTCCCCTATCAGGAAGATAATTTCTCTCAAAGAAAAAGCCTCTAACTCTAATGAATCAGAGGCTTTTCGCATCATTATAGGGCCGTTTTCAACACGTTAAGCGATCGGCTCGCCCAAGGACCCTGCCTATCCATTAATGGGTGTCCAGATTTCCTTAAAGGTTCAGTGAAAGCGCTTCGAGGAACGGTACTCGAGGTAAAGCTTTCCGCCTTCGTCACGAAGAGGACACGCCTCAAGCAAAATCCGTACACCGATATGTGCAGGATCGAATGCATTAAGACCGGCAGGAAATCCCCCGGTCACGTAGTAACAATCCGACCCCAACTGGATCAGCCAGTCGCTGCGTGTCCGTCCCCTGGAAGCCGCTCCTTCAGGAAATCTGCAGCCGGAAACCTGCCAACCCTGGAAAGTCCCTTCAAGCCACACCACCTGTCCTTCACGGTTTGAGAGATCGGCTGTACTCGCAAACGGCATTGGATCCTTCGATTCTACTGCTAGACGATTCTCCTCCATGGAGAAACAGGGTTGGATTGAAAACACCCACATCGCAATGCAAGCAACCAGCAGCAGACCGCTTCTCATCATCCACTCCTCTCTTCAATCTGCGAGGCCTTCCCGTTGAGACTGCGGGAAGGCCTCACGTTTCTGGTGCAATTATGTTCCGGACCACATCAGCCACAACGGCCGCCCTGGAGGTGGTTTAGGTAGGGTAGCGCCTGCTCCCCATATGCGGTCATAGCGCCAACCGTCAACGTACATGGCCGTGACCCAAATCCTCGGGCCGTTCGGGGGACCATAGTTATTGTACGTGGGCTGTGCCTCCCAGGCTGCCCGGAACCAGGCATCGATAATCGGCCATCCCTGCGTTGCCAATTCAGCAACCCTGCGACCTTCAATGCTTTGGTCGTACGTGACAGCGCCGTACCCCATGAAAACACGCAGTCCGTTGAATATCTTTCCCCAACGGTCAAAGGCGCTGTTGATCCCGGATGTAAAGTGCGGATCCTGCATGGGCCCGCAGGCTGCGATGATGAGCCAGTCCAGGTTGTTATTGCCGTATAGATCCGGAGCCTTGGCGCGCACTTCGGCATCGGACAAGAAGTTGTCCTCCGGTGGGCTCAGTACCCAGCCCCAAGAGTTGGCATGCCCGGTGTAAAAGACTATGTCCACATTATCGACATAGCTGTTGTTATTTTTCCGCCAATCCGATTCCCACGCATTCGCATCGCCCCAGTAAAACTTGCTTGTCCAGCCACGCGCTTTCATGGTATCTCGGAAACCAGCAGCGTTTGCCGCACTCTGGGCAAGTCCGCCACTGACGCCGATGAATTCAACTCCAAACGTCCGGTTTGCAGCATCTGCCCAGGCTGAACTGATCAGATCGAGACTGCCTTGCTGCCTTCCGTCCTTCAATGGAGCAGGAAGGGGAGCTTTTACATCGCGTGGAGCTTGCTGCTGCTCAATGGGCATCGAGGGGCCGTATTTCGTTGCCGCGATGATTGCGTTTNNCCGTGGGTGGTGCAGAAAAATACGCGAGGGACGACTCGACACGGGAGAGGTTCAGGTTCTTCTGGGCCGACCGGAACCGTTTTTCGGCCTCCTGCTGAGGAATGATTTCCTCCTCGGACTGGACTCTATCGATCCCGCGCCAGTTTCCATGAAATCCCACGATATCACCACGGTCGCCCACGGCGACTTTGAACTTGCCGCCTCCCCCCACAACAGGAAGGGCCACGGCCCTGCCACCACGGTTCACGTTGACTTCCACTTTGTAGTTCACCTGGGTGTCGAGGACCACCACTTGCGAGCCGGGAACGTTGGACAACGCCTTGGTTTCCGAAAAACTGTCGAAGTTCACTCGTGAATGTTTTCCGTCCACCGCGGACATGAGCCTGTTCTTGGCGAGAAATCCATCAGCGATGGTACGCGACTGATTCTGCGACAGGAGAGTAGGCCTGTGGGCAGGATTCCATAGCCGGTCTGAGTCGACAACAAAAACTGCGCCACTGGCCTTGTGCACCTCAACCATCCTTTTCCCCACTTGGGAGATGTGCGCATCCACACGGGCCAATTTTTGCACTTGGCCGGGTATCTTCCCCTTGTGCAGGTCCACCAGTATTCTGTCGGCCTGCGCCTGGTCTGCTTGCGGTGCGCGGAGTTTGAACACCGGGAGTTTTTCGGCAGACGCATTAGTCGGCCAGCATGGCTGGATCGAAACCATTAATAGGGTGGTAAAGAACAACATAAGTATCCACAAAATATTTCTTTTCATAAATGGTACTCCTCTCTTGTCAATGGTTGATTGTTTTTGTCTAGTGGTTATGATTCCGTCGTATTATATTGTTTAGTTATAATGAACTATATCTGGTGACGCTTTTTAGATCATCACCTCCTCTGCCAATTATTATATTACATAGCAAAATATATTCCATAAAGGGAAAAATGTATTACTATGTAATAACAATACCTTGCTGCCATGCCACCATGAACTATTGCTGCGCTGTTGAGGAACTATTCCTCTCCATTGGGGAAATATTTCCCAACTTTAGAGAAGTATCAAAGATTACATGATGACTCCTTGCTATATTGAAAGGATTACCACTTGAAAGGATGCACGTCTTTAAAAATCACCAGATGCTTGACTTCAGGAAGTTACAGAGTAATCTAAGCACGTGAAAAATCGTAACCACCTGACATCCATATATTAAGGACTTCCCTTGAGATTAACCATTTCTCTGTAGGTACAGATCTGTTCGTGAGAGAATCGTTATCAGGATTAAAGTGATTATACCACTTGCCAATCAATCGCTTTATTGCGCTACTATATATTTCACGTTCAGGCTTGTTCTTGTTGAGATAATCGTCAATGGCGTCCTCTTTGATTGTTACCTGAATTTTTCTGGAGCGCTTACCTGGCCGCCTTGGGTCGTTCCTGATTTTCCAATCGATTAGTATTATATGATTATCTTTGAAATCACTTGAAACAATCCATGCGTTTTCTGGAAAAATAGGAGTTATAAGTCTTACCCAGAAATCTAACAGATCTTCACTCATGGTTTTTTATCCTTTTCGACTTAGTGCCCCAGCCCGATTATTTTCATCTGCTTGGACCATCCGAGTTTATCCGTCCTGACATTTCTACATGATTGACTATGTTGGAGTCTGAAAATAATCCTCCCCTGATTCTGTCCATCTTGCTCCACTCTATACCCCACTATCATTCCTCCATAAAAGGAAGGTTCCTGCCGTTTCCTATGAAAATAAATTTCGCCACCAATAAGTTTTTGAGCTTTACTTTCATCCAGTTTCCACCAGCCACTTTCCCACATATTGTCCTGTAACTTGACAAAATTATTAGATTGCTCGATTAAGTGGATATTCACGTTGCCCCCTCCTTTTAAAAATATTATTTATCATTCCGATACCCCTCAATTTTCTCCCACCTAAAAAACAAAAAACCCTGCCTCTTTGTAAAAGACAGGGTTTCAATATTCAATTCATTCCCCCTATTTGAGGGAATTAGCAGAGGCGAAAGCTTTTTCTACGGTGTCGATTACTTCATGTACCTTTTACAGTACGCTTAAAGCATGCGAAGTCAAGGTAATTATTTAATTATTTTCGACGTATCAGATGTGTGCGTTAATGTTCACTATTGATGTTTACAAAAAAAAAGATGAACCAAGACGTCATCATTCTCATCTGTAATCATGTAGGTTGCGACAGGATAGGTGGGTGCGGCTTTCAGGAAGGACTAAATGAATAAGTGTGATAGACTTGACAAATTCATCAAGTCTTAAAATTCTTTCTTTGTTTATATTCTTCCTGCTTACCAGGATTCCACTGCTTTATCGGTCTTAAATACCCTACCACTCGTGAGTACACCTCACACTTTCTGAAGTTCCTTAATATCGGGTCTTTATTGAAACAAGGTTGACATTTTATGAAATCCTCTCCCTCTATGTTCCAATACCCTCCCCCATTTGTATCTGCATTATCCTCATATATAGTTACTTCTACGATTGTGTCTTCACTGCAATCATGGCATTTTGCAGAAAATGCTATCTCCGACTCTTTTAACTGTTCAGATAATTTTTTCAGGTGATGAAAAGTAGTCATGATTCTATCTCCTTAATCTTTTGTTCGGAATAATTCCAAATCATGAATACAAATATCTTAAAATCTAATAGTTTGTCAAGGCATTCCTTTAGGTGTTCAGGTAAAGAAATATTTTGATCATTACGAATTGAAGTCTTGTATTCATTAAAAAAAGCAGGTCCGTTGATTTCAGGAAGAACTAAATACAAAAACGATTACTGATTTTATAAAATCTTCCAATCGGGCGTGTTGTGCGGTAATGCGGCAGACATCCAGGCTTCCGGGGACTCGAATTGGTCCGGAATGCGCAGCTCGCTCTTTTATGACCGGAAATAGTATGTGATTACGAAATTGGCCTGAAATTCCTTCTCACCGCCATCGAACGATTTTTTGATTGAGAGGGAGAAGCCCATCGGCAGCCGCTCAAGCTGCTTGGCAATGGTAAACTTTGCCGAGTGCGTCCAATAGTTGTCGTTCTCGAAATCTACCTTGGCCTCGTATCGCGCAGTCACGGCCCAGTACCGCGGTAGAACATACGTTGCAGGAAAGTACATCTCCAAAAAATTCTGTGGCTCGGCACCGTGAACCTCGGCTACCGATTTGTTGTATTCAATCGAAGGACTGAGCGTTAGCCGTCGTGTCACATCCCATGCGAGCGCCCCAAACAGTTGGGGCCGCCACGTGTTGTTGCCAAGGTCGTCGTCGGTGGCGGAAGGAAAACGCATTTCGACACCAATAGCAGTGCGCCACGACTCGCTGAGACGGAAGGCCGTGCCCATCGCCAGCTTAATATCATTCAGCCCCTGCGTGTCCGAATCCCCGGCTGTATCACCGGCGATGTGGAATTTGTAAGGCACTTTGAGCCGCACCCCCCATTCCTGACTGTCCGAGACGCGCCATGCCCATAATGCACCCAGCGTCTCTTCGATATCATGGCGGCCCTCTTTGTACTTGCTCCATTCCGTGTCGGACCAGATGCGGCGCTTGAGGATAGTCGGGTCTTCCTGCGCTTTCACCTCCTCCGTGATGGTCTGCTCGTTGGCGCCCACGGGGGCAGATTCGCCTAAACACATCGCTGGTGTCAGCCCGGCGGCCGTAGTTGCGCCAAGAATGAGGAGAAGTGAGCGTTTTATGAGCATAGACAACATTAAAACCTCCGGCGGTGCTTGCACCGTGCTGCTTTTTGATAGGAAATTCCTTTTCGAAGAGGAAGTATAAGACAAGCGACTTTGTGTGTCAATGCAATGCTGAGCATTGATTATCACTCGAAATACTGTATGGACTGTAATGAATAGAAAAACAACATTTCAGGAAGAAAGACATTTTAGACAAGTATGCCTAAACCGGATTAAGCCTTTTAAAAATGCGGATATTTAATGACAGTATATTGAATTTCACCCCCCGGTATGTTCCGGGACCTTGCCCCCCCTATGCTTGCCAGGGACACGGCCAGCGACCAAACAAGTCATACATCCTACCTTGAACCATAACATCCCTGCCCTGGAAAGAATGATCAGATTTAAGTCAAAATTGCCCTTTTTTTTCATGTACGGGTAGCATACAGGGTAGCATATAAAAAAGGGGGGCTAACAATAACTTGCTAACCCCTTGAAATCATGGTGGGTCAGGGCAGAATTGANNGACACCTGGATTTTCAGTCCAGTGCTCTACCGACTGAGCTACCGACCCCCCTGGTTCATTATGTGGAAGTCTCGTCTATAAAATATCCCCCTTTTTGTCAAGGCATTTTTCATCAGGACATTTCCTGCTCATTCACGATATTTTTCACACGTATGACTACAGTCCCGGCGATCTTGTCATGCCAACCCTGCTTTCTTCCGTCGATGGCAATCCAGATAAAACCGAGGTTAATGACTGCAGCCGAAATTACATAGCCCACCCATCTGAGAAAACCGATGCCGAGGGTCATCTTTTCTCCCGTTGCCTGCACTACTTTGAGTCCAAATAATACTTTTCCGAATGTCTGCCCCGTAGTACCATGAAAATATGTGAAGTATAGCATACTTATAAATACAGTCACACAACCGTACAGAAACACAAAGGTGATGGTCACCTCTGCAACTTGTTCCGGCAAAAACTCACGATAGTGAGACAAAAAACCAAGACCCAACGCCAGCAAGCCTATAAAAAATAAGAAGAGCGAAATGCCGAAGAGGATCATCTTGTCAATCAAAAACGCCATCATTCTCCGCCAAAATCCGCCATAAAGATCCTCCACTGTTTAGCGTACCTCCCCATAATACAGTCCGCCAAAAATACCCTTTTCATACTGAATGATCGAGAGTATCGCCAGGACAGCTGTTTCCACTTTCAATATATTCTTTCCCATCGTTGCAGATATGAATCCTTTATCTGCGGCTCTTTCGATTTCCTCCCGTGAAAACCCTCCTTCCGGACCGATTACCACAGAAATATCATTTGCCCCTGCATATTTTTCATCACGTAAAATCTCTTTGATGTTCCTTTTAGATTCCTCTTCCCATAAAATGATTTTTAACGACTGTCCTTCCGAGCAGGCAAGCATCTCTTCAAACGATACTATCCCCCTTATCTCCGGTATATCTGCTCTTCCGCACTGCCGGGATGCCTCTTGCGCGATACTTCTCCATCGCGAAATTTTTCCACGCGCCTTGTCCTGTGAAAGCCGCGGGACTGTTCGTGCAGACTGAAAAGAAATGATCCTGTCGGCGCCCAATTCCGTTGCCTTCTGGACAATAAAATCCATCTTAGTTGCCTTGGGGAGCGCCTGAAAAAGGGATATTTTTACGGCCTTCTCCGGAATCCTGTTCTTTTTTAAGACCTCAATGGAAACTCTATCATCGAGAAAGGTTTTAATTGCCGCCTCATATTCCCACCCGGCGCCATCGAAAAGAATCAGACTCTCTCCCTTCTTCATTCTGAGGACGGATTTGATATATCGAAGGGTTTGTTCCCCGAGCTCACACAGTTCACCCTCCCTTACACTCCCGGGGAAAAATATCCTTGGCACTGTCAATGTGGTCTACCTCTTTTTTTGAAGAACATAGCAAACCCATTCTTTTTCTGTAATAATGTGGTGGAGGGTAAATATATCGGTTAAGAAGTGTGATTCGATATCACTCTTGTGCTGGTCGATGATCCCTGAAATCACCAGATATCCGGCATTTTCTATAAGTGACATCAAATGCGTGTGGATGCGCAGGAGAATCTGTACGGTAAGGTTTGCCACAATTAGATCGAATGGTTCGCGGATGGTATTTACGTCGCGATTGATGATTTGTATCCTGTCTTCAACATGATTTACGGCCACATTCTCCCGCGCTATTTCGGCAGCCTTTTTATCTATGTCCACACACACAACCCTATCCGCACCTAATTTCGCGCAGGCGATCCCGAGGATGCCCGTACCTGTCCCTACATCGAGAACCCTCCAGTTCTTTATCGTCCGGTCTTTTAAAATGATGTCTTCAAGTGCTTCCAGACACATACGCGTCGAGGGGTGTTGACCCGTCCCGAAGGCCATCCCAGGATCTATCTCAATGACGATGTCCCGGCCTGCGGGCGCATACCGCTCCCAGGTTGGTTTAATGACGATGTTTTTGCTGACTCTGAGAGGTTTGAAATATTTTTTCCATTCCTCCCCCCAGTTTTGATCCACTACCGTTTCCGTGACAAAGTCCAGTTCTTCTATCTCCGGAAATAAATAGATAAGACTTCCTAAATATGTTTTAAGAGAGTCAATACGATGTTCCAGTCGAATATCAACAGGCAGATAGGCTTTAATTACTTCTTTCGCTGAAGCAACCCCGAAGTCGCCCGCATCCTGCGACTCAAGCTCTTCCTGATACACGCCCTGGGCTCCTATATCGATCAGGAAGTTCGACAACGCATCAACCAGAAGAGGAGATGCCGACAATTCGATCTTCAGCCACTTNNGAAGACTCTGAAAATTGTGTGCAGTGCCTTACGTATTCTATATCCTCTTTTTTGCGATATTTCAAGCACCTTGAAATTTTAGAGCCTTCGTGATAGCGTGCGTAAATTATTGTATGTGAGTACGAAAAATGGCCTTTGAAAATCTATGCCTCATGTCATTGCGAGGGTGAGCCCCAGCTTTGAGCAACATGGGGCAGCGATGGCCGAAATGACAACACGTACTTTTCAAAGTCTTTGAAACGGAATCACAGTGAAATACTATCCTGTATATCTCGACATTACGAATAAAAGATGCGTCATCGTGGGAGGCGGGGATGTTGCTGAAAGAAAGGCAGAACGGCTTCTGGATTTTGGCGCCCGTGTGACTGTTGTGGGAACAACACTGACACCTCTTCTGGAAACCATGAAAAGAGAAGGTCGTATAGAGCACATCCATGCCGATTACGACGACGCCTTTATCGGTGATGCATTTATGCTTATCGGCGCCACCGACCGGGATGACATTAACGCGAGAATTTCCCTGGATGGGAAACATAAGGGGATATTGGTCAATATTGTGGATGATCCGGTAAAATGCGATTTCATCCTCCCTTCCATCGTGCAGCAGGGAGACCTTTCAATCGCCATATCCACAGGCGGGAAAAGCCCGGCACTGGCCAAAAAATTGAGAAAAGAACTTGAAATGAGCTACGGGCCGGAATATGAGGCGCTGCTTAATGTACTGGGAAAACTCAGAGAAAGGGTGGTGGCACGAGGCCATTCCTCCGATGAGAACAGGCAACTGTTTGATGCGGTCATAGATTCAGACATCCTTCAACACATTAAAAACAAAAACTGGGAACAGGTGAAAAAGATCATTTATGAGATTACCGGTGTAGAAATAGAGGTCGATGAGTGAAATGGAACTTCTTTTCTTAAAAGCGGCTCTTGTCGTGTACCTCATAAGCTCCCTGGGATACATGTGCTCTCTGTATGTCAGGAGGGTGCTGGCGGCAAAAGTGTCCACGTGGGTCTTGTTTGCCGCCTTCATATTACACACGGTCTTCTTCGCACTGCGATACTGGAAAACCGGACAGCCCCCAGTGATCAGTCTCCATGAAACCCTCTCATTCTTTGCATGGGCAATGGCGGGCATATATCTCGCCTTCCAATTGAAAACGAAGACCAGGGTTCTGGGAGCATTTGTTTCACCTCCCACATTTCTCCTCATGATCGTTGCTTCCCCGGGCCTGGGAGGCCATGTTTCTCTCCCAGGCGTACTCCAGAGCAACCTGGTGCCGGTTCATGTGATCCTCGCCGTCACCGGCGAAGCTCTTTTTGCGCTGGCATCATGCGCCGGGGCCATGTACCTGATCCAGGAAAGTATGATTAAAAATAAAAGAACGAGCGGTTTCATAAGAATATTCCCCTCTCTCACCGATCTGGACAGAATCAATCACATCTGTCTTATGTGGGGATTCCCTTTGTTGACCCTGGGTATCCTGGTCGGTTCCATATGGGCGAGAACCGCATGGGGAAGTCTCTGGCAATGGGATCCCAAGCAGGTATGGACACTGACGGCCTGGTTCGCGTATGCTCTGCTCTTGCACCAAAGACTTGCCATAGGCTGGAAAGGACGCAAGGCGGCTCTTTTTTCTCTTGCAGCCTTTGTGATTCTCCTGGTTTCGCTATTCTTCATCAATATATTTTTTGTAACCGCCCATACCTTCATTTAACACTATGAATCTCATTCTCATCGGTATGAATCATAAAACTGCCCCCCTGGAAATCAGGGAGAGTCTTTCCCTGGCCTGTGGGGATAGTATCAATCCTCTCATAGAAATCATGAATATCCCGCAGATTAAGGAAGCGATCTACCTTTCAACCTGCAACCGCGTAGAAGTTCTGGCTCATGCCGTAGATGAAGAAAGTGCCGTGGAGAAACTTAAGTCTTTCATCTTTAATCACGGCAATCTTTCTCCCGATGACATGGCCAGATGCCTTTACCTGTACTACAATCATGACGCGGTCCGTCACCTCTTCCGGGTGGCATCCAGTATTGACTCCATGGTCATGGGCGAACCGCAAATCCTGGGGCAGGTCAAAGACGCATACCGCACAGCAGTAGAACATAATGCGAGCGGTATTATGCTGAATAAAATAATCCATCACGCCTTCCGGACAGCCAAAAGGGTCCGGACAGAGACGGGAATTGCCAGTAATGCCATATCCGTCAGCTTCGCCGCCGTGGAGCTCGCAAAAAAAATATTTGGAAATCTTCAAGGAAAGACCGTCCTTCTCATCGGAGCCGGCGAGATGTCGGAGCTCGCGGCGAAACACCTCCTCAACTATGGGGTTGAGAAAATCTTTATCACCAATCGAACATACGCCCGGGCCGTGCAGATGGCCGACAATTTTCATGGGACAGCGGTAGATTTCGAAAAGCTGCAGGAAAAAATTCATGATGTTGACATGATAATCAGTTCCACGGGCGCGCCGGGTTATGTGATTGATGTATCCATGATTACAGCGTCCCTCCGCAGACGCAAGAATCGCCTCCTTTTCCTGATTGATATTGCCGTTCCCAGGGATATCGATCCTGCGGTAGGTGAAATTGACAATGTGTATCTGTATAATATCGACAACCTTCAGGAAATCGTCGATGGCAACCTGCAAATCCGAAAAAAGGAAGCTGAAAAGGCAGAAGCCATCATCGATGAAGAAGTTACAAATTACCGGGAATGGTACAACACACTTGAAGTTGTTCCTACAATCGTTTCCCTCCGGGAAAAAATGGAAGGCATCATCAGGGGGGAACTCGCAAAATCCGGTGCATGGATGGAGAACCTCACGGAAGAGGAAAGAAAGAATATTGAAGGATTAGCCAATTCCATCATCAACAAGATCCTCCATGATCCGATCACAGGTCTGAAGGAGGAAAGCCGTGAAAACGGTGCGCTGCCTTACATTGCAGCGATAAGAAGATTGTTCGGTCTGGATTAAAAGGAGAAAGACACATTAAAGACACATTGAAAATCGGCACACGGGGAAGCGCCCTCGCGCTGACACAGGCCCGCGGGATTGCAGAAAGGCTCATAAATCAATGGCCCGCTCTCACCGTTGACATCGTCGTGATTAAAACAAAAGGGGACATCATGCAGGACGTACCCCTCGCCGCAATCGGCGGGAAAGGCCTTTTTGTCAAGGAAATCGAGGACGCCCTTCTCCGTGGCGAAATAGATATCGCCGTGCACAGCATGAAGGATGTCCCTGCGGAAATCCCCGACGGTCTGGAAATCACCATCGTGTCTGAAAGAGAAGACCCGCGGGATGTACTGGTATCGAAAAAAGGCGCAAAGATAGAGGATATGTCTGCAGGATCCCGCATCGGTACAGGTTCTCTCAGAAGGGGCTTCCAGCTCCGCCACCTGTTTCCCCATATGGAAATCGTCCCCCTCAGGGGCAACCTGGACACGAGGATCAGGAAGATTCAATCGGAGAACCTCGACGGCATCATCGTCGCGGCGGCAGGCATGAGGCGCATGGGATGGACGGACAGGATCACCCAATACATCCCTGTGGAGATTATGCTCCCCTCGGTAGGGCAAGGTGTGTTAGGAATAGAAATGAGAAATGACGACACTAATACCAGGAATGCAGCGTCCTTCATCAATCATCCGCAGACATGGAGAGAAGTAACTGCGGAGCGGGCCTTTCTGAAAAAACTGGGCGGCGGATGCCAGTTGCCCGTCGCTGCCTATGCGGTAAAAAAGGAACACACCCTGACGATTACCGGACTTCTGGGAAGCCTCGATGGCAAGATGTTAATAAAAGATGAGGTGAGAGGACACAGTAAAAATGCCAATGCGTTAGGTGTGATGCTGGCCGAGAGGCTTTTAGCAAAAGGGGGCCAGGCCATTTTAGAGGAGCTATATCAATGCCGTTGACTTATGCACATAATCCCCCTTTTTCAAAAGGGCGGTATGAGGGGATTTTTATAACAGCTTGCAAATCCCCCTAAATCCCCCTTTACCAAAGGGGGACTTGACTGTCATCATCCTATAAGTCAATGCCATTGGGAAGTTTATAAGAAGGGAACTATCTGTGGAGAAACAGGGTAAAGTGTATATCATCGGCGCCGGGCCTGGTGATCCCGGACTGATTACCGTAAAAGGCCTGAGATGCCTTAAGGAAGCGGATGTTGTCGTCTATGATCACCTCGTAAGCGAAGAGATCATCCGCCAGGCGAAAGAATCGGCACGTTTTATCTATGCGGGGAAAAAGGGGGGAGCGCATACCCTGCCCCAGGAGGAGATAAATCGGCGTCTTGTCGAGGAAGCAAAACAGGGTCATATCGTCGCCAGGGTCAAGGGGGGAGACCCCTTCATCTTCGGGCGGGGCGGGGAAGAAGCGGAAACGCTCGCTCATGCCGGTATTCCCTTCGAGGTCATCCCCGGCGTATCGTCTGCCGTTGCTGTACCCGCGTATGCGGGCATTCCGCTGACGCATCGAGGCTATACATCCACCCTGGCATTTGTAACAGGCCACGAAGATCCGACAAAAGATGAGAGTGATGTTGATTGGGAAACGCTCGCCGGCATTGGAACCATCGTCTTTCTCATGGGGGTTAAGAATCTCCGCCACATTACATCCAATCTTATGGTGTATGGCAAAGAAGGAGATACCCCGGCTGCTCTTATCCGCTGGGGAACGACGGAAGATCAGGAGACCCTGACAGGCGTCCTCAGCGATATTGCCCGAAAGGCGGAAGACAGGAAATTCTCACCCCCGGCCATCCTGGTAGTCGGCGGCGTGGTGGACCTCCGCAGCGTTTTAAACTGGTTCGAGACAAAGCCGCTCTTCGGCAAGGGAATCTTGATCACGAGACCCGAAGCACAGGCGGAAGAATTCGCCGGCCTCCTTCATGCTGAGGGAGCACGGGTGATACATTTTCCCACCATAAAAATTGTTGCTCCGGAAGATTATCACGATCTCGATCAGGCCCTCGGGCGGCTTTCTCACTATCAGTGGATTATCTTCACGAGCGCCAACGGCGTGAGTTTCTTTTTGCATCGCCTGAAAGAACTTGGCAGGGACATACGGGATCTGAAGGATATCAGGATTTGCACCATCGGACCCGCAACGGCGGCAACGATAGAGAAACTGGGCATCCGGGTTGATCTTGTGCCAGACGAGTTTATTTCCGAAGGTGTGGTCAAGGCATTCCAGGAGCTTAACATAAAGGAGAACAGGATCCTCCTCCCGCGGGCAGAGCAGGCCAGAGATGTCATTCCGGACGGACTCATGAAATTGGGAGCAAAAGTCGATGTAGTGACGGCGTATCGCACGGTGAATTCAGGCAAAGACAAATCGGAATTGGAAGCTTTGATACATGAGGGGAAAGTGGACGTCATCACGTTTACCAGCCCCTCCACGGTGACGAACTTTATGGAGATCGTGGGTAGAGAATACGCCATTCCCCCGCATGTCAAAATCGCCTGCATTGGGCCAGTCACCGCCGCCGCTGCGAAAAAGGCCGGACTTCCCGCGGACATCATTCAGGAGCGCTATACCATACCGGGCCTGGTGGAGACACTAGTAGAATATTTCAGAAAAAAACAATAGAAGATTAAGGAGCAAATTATGTACTTTCCTGCATATCGACCGCGGCGACTGAGGAAAAATGAAAATTTCCGGAGGATGATCAGGGAGACGAAGGTATCCGTTGATGATCTGGTGTATCCCCTTTTCACGATTTCCGGGAAGGATGTGAAGAAACCGATCAGCTCCATGCCCGGAAATTTTCAGATGTCCATTGATCATTTAGTCAAAGAAGTTCAAAAAATAAAGGAAGCGGGAATACCCGCCGTTCTTCTCTTCGGCATCCCGGAGAAAAAGGACGAAACGGCATCGGGCGCCTTTATCAAGGACGGCATTATTCAGCAGGCCGTAAAAAGGATAAAAGACAGGGTTCCCGATATTGTGGTCATTACCGATGTGTGCCTTTGCGAATACACGAGCCACGGGCACTGTGGGATGCTCGAAAAAAACGATGTGGATAACGACACTACTCTGGAAGTTCTCGCGGAAACGGCATTGTCTCACGCACGGGCGGGTGCGGACATGGTCGCCCCCTCTGCCATGATGGACGGCCAGGTCGGCGCGATCAGGGAAGCCCTTGATGAAGCAGGATACGAAAACCTACCCATCATGGCCTACTCCGCGAAATATGCGTCCTGCTTCTACGGGCCCTTCCGTGAGGCTGCCGAGAGCACGCCGAAATTCGGTGACCGCAAGTCCTATCAGATGGACCCCGCAAATGCAGATGAGGCGATCCGGGAAATCAGTCTCGATGTCGAAGAAGGGGCCGATATCATCATGGTAAAACCTGCCCTCCCCTATCTCGATATCATTCGCAGGGCGAGAGAGGAATTTGACCTCCCCATCGCCGCCTATAATGTGAGTGGCGAGTTTGCCATGATCAACGCAGCGGCCAAACTCGGCTGGATCGATGGAGAAAAGGCGATGATGGAATCCCTTACCTCCATCAAAAGGGCGGGAGCGGACATCATCATCACCTACTTTGCCCCGGAAGCGGCCAAGCTTCTTAGGACATAGTTGAGAATTTTTTTAAAGAGAGGATAGTATGAAGATCATAAAATATACCGATGTCAGCGCCACCCCATTTGAAAGCGACAAAGTGAAGGGCGTCTTAGGTCGCGTCGTGATCGGCAAGAATGACGGCGCGGATAACTTTTGTATGCGCGTCTTTGAGATTG
Source organism: Syntrophaceae bacterium (assembly GCA_017885225.1). Classification (GTDB taxonomy): domain Bacteria; phylum Desulfobacterota; class Syntrophia; order Syntrophales; family UBA2185; genus UBA2185. The sequence continues at coordinate 14,963 of JAFNGM010000181.1, forward strand.
CTCCCGGCGGAAATACGCCGAAACATGCCCATGATTGGGAACACGAGATATTTATTCATGCAGGTGAAGGCGAAATTTACCATAATGGCCGATGGAATCCGGCCAGGTATGGAAACGTGGTGTTTATGCCGGCGAATGAAGAACATCAGATAAGAAACACCGGCAAGGAGCCTTTCGTTTTTATCTGCCTTATTCCCTCGAAAGCCCC
>JAFNGM010000182.1 GCA_017885225.1 Syntrophaceae bacterium
CAGCGGCATGGGCAGCCGCCTGTTCGTGACGCATAAGATAATGGCGGATATGACTGGTCGTCAAACGGTCATGTAAGGGTAGTGTGTTCGCCCCCGGATATCCGAATATGACATCCACGCCCTTCTCCTTGAGGATTTGTATAATGATATCTGCTCCTATGATTTCCATGTTTCCTTTCCTTTATGCTTCCTAAGTCTCTCCACAATAATAAAGCCGCACATTCTCTTTTGTAGCGGCTTCTTTAAAATAATAAAAAAAGCCGCGGGTTTGCGGGGCCCGCGGCTCTTCGTTTCTATGTCAGTCCATCACAGAAACCGAGCGGCGGTCCCCTCCCGTACAAGTACTACCACTACGGCTACGATCAGGATGTTGCTGCTCAGATTGTGACGGGTCATATGATGGCCTTTTTTGAAAACGTGATAAATACTATATAGAAAAACAGTTAATTGTCAAGAATTTTTTAAAGGGATGTAGAATGTGTAGTTTAACGTGCACTGTCTGTACGGTCTTTGGCAAGATCCTCACCGGACTCTTCCGTTTCTATCGGTACGGCCCTGCCGGCTGTTGTTCCCTCAAGGAAACATTCAAAGATCGCTCCTTCTGTTGACCGTGTTGCGGGAATGCCTGAATGGGGATCCACTTTAATAAACACAATGCCATCCGGAACGGGAAAAACTTCTACAGACTTGCCTTTCAAGGCTTTTTCCATGAAGTAAAGCCAGATGGGTGCGGCGGCCCTGCCGCCCTGCTCTTGCTTACCCAGAGATCGTTCCTGGTCAAAACCGATCCATACCCCCGTGATCAGAGAAGGGCTGAACCCTATAAACCAGGCATCTCTCATGTCATCCGTAGTTCCCGTTTTGCCGGCGACAGGCCTGCCGATGCTCTTTACCCTTCTGCCTGTCCCGCTTTCCACAACATCCTGCATGACGTAAGATGTCATGAAGGCAATGCGGGGATCGATAACCTGTTCGCTTTTTGTCTGGTTTTCTTCGAACACATGACCGGTCCTGTCAATTATCTTTTTAATAAAGAAAGGCTTGAGACGTTTGCCCTGATTTGCCAGGACATTATATGCCGTCACCATTTCCTGAAGGGTGACGGCGGATGTCCCTAATGCCATGGTGAGGTTTTTTGACAGGGGGGAAGTAATTCCCATATTGGCAGTGTATGCTGCCGCATAGTCGACCCCAATTTCCTGGAGCAGTTTTATCGTAATAACATTGCGTGACTGGACAAGCGCTGTTCTGAGCGTCGTAGGCCCATTAAATTTCCCGTCGAAGTTTTTCGGTTTCCAAAAGCCGTCCGGTTGTGATCTATCTTCGTACATAATGGGGGCATCTATGATTGTTGTCGAAGGAGTCAGGCCCTTATCGAACGCGGCTGTGTAGATGAATGGCTTGAAGGCTGATCCCGGCTGTCTCCTCGCCTGGGTCGCGCGATTGAATTCACTCTTTTTGAAGTCCCTTCCTCCCACCATGGCCTTGATTTCACCGGTCCTCACATCCATGCTGAAAAGGGCTCCCTGAACGGTTCCTTGTTCGTATTTCTCCCGTGTTTCTACTTCCTGCAGACCCCTCTCTACCGCATCCCGGGCTGCCAGTTGCATGTCTATATTCAAGGTAGTGTAAATCTCAAGACCTTCTTTGTACAGCACGTCGCTCCCGTATTTTTCCAGAACGTACCTGCGGACGTTCTCGACAAAGTAAGGGGCAATTTTTTCTTTAGGTCTAACTGATTTAAGTTTAATGTGCGTGGCGAGGACCCGCTCTTTTTCTTCCCGCGTGATATATCCGTCTTCGATCATCCTGTCCAGCACATAGGCCTGTCTCTGGCGTGCCTTGTCGTAATGGAGAAATGGAGAGTACGTGCTGGGCGCCTTGGGAAGACCGGCCAGCAGGGAAGCCTCGGGCAGCGTTAAATATTTGGCGCTTTTTCCAAAATATCCCTCCGATGCCGCCTCAATACCGTACGTGCCGTGTCCCAGGTAGATATGGTTCAGGTACAGGCTCATGATCTCATCTTTTGTGAGATATTTGTCTATCTTATAGGCCAGCATGGCCTCCCTGATCTTTCTTACGTAGCTCCTTTCCGAGGATAGATAGAGGGATTTCGCAACCTGTTGAGTGATGGTACTTCCACCCTGTACAATACGGCCTGCTTCGACATTTTTAAGGAAGGCCCTCACCATGCTCAAGAGGTCGAACCCCGTGTGCTGGTAGAATCTCGCGTCTTCTGCGGCCACGAAGGCCTGTATGGCTATTTTGGGAACATCGGCGAGCTTAACAAGCTTCCTGTCTTCCAGGAAAAACTCGTCGACAAGTTCGTTATTGTCCGCATATACCCGTGTGGCGATGCTGGGACGGTAGTCCTTGAGGGCGGCAATGCTCGGCAAATCTTTAAAAATGACGTAGAACGTNNGCCGGAAGATGTGCGATGTGATGTTTTGTGAGTGCTGATCATACGTCCTCGTGTTTTTCATTTGCTGCATCTTCTTTAGGGCGCTTCTTCTCAGCGAATTTTGACACAAATATACCGATTTCGTAAAGACCTAACAGGGGGATGGCCATAATAATCTGGCTGAATGCATCAGGAGAAGGTGTAAGAATCGCGGCAGCAATAAATATCACAAGGATGGCGTATCTCCTGTGCTTCGCTAATGTTTTTGAACTTACCACTCCAATTTTAGCCAAAAAGAAGAGAATGACAGGGAGTTCAAAAGAGATACCGAAGGCGAGCAGGAGTTGCAGGCTGAAAGAGAGATACTCGCGCAGTGAAACCATCGGTTTGAGAAAATCTGAGGAAAATTCTATAAAAAATCCAAAAGCTGGGGGAAGGGCAAGATAATATCCGAAGAGAATACCGCCGAAAAATAATATGGTAGAGGAAAGAAGAAACGGGATTACATATTTCTTTTCCGACTTATAGAGACCGGGTGACACAAATTTCCATAATTGATACAGGATATAGGGGCTTGTCAGAAAGAGGGATGCGAAAAAAGAGATTTTCATGTAGTTGAAAAATGCTTCCGGAAGGCCGGTATAAATCATATGGCTGTTCTGAGGAAGGACCTGAAACAAGGGTCTGGTAATGATCTGGAATAGCTGTTCCTTAAAATACCAGCACAAGGCACAGCCGATACCCACGACAACCAGTACGCGCATAAGCCTCGTCCGCAATTCTTGCAGGTGATCAGTAAAAGGCATTTTTTCTTCTGCAGGGTCTTCCATAGATTATACTGTTACGTGTCTCCTTAGTAAAAATGGATGTTGAGCGGGTGTGTCAGGAATGAGTTTTGTGTGAGGAGTCTGCGGAGGTTTGTGCTCTCTTCTCATCTTCGGCAGGTGAAGGTTGCGTATGATTCTCCTGGTCGTCTTTTTTCCCGAAAAGAAGCGAATTTTTGAAATCATCAACTTCTTTTTTCACGTCATCCGGCTTCAGCGTTTCTTTTATATTTTCTGTAACGTCGGTGGCTGCCCTTTTAAATTCTGTGAGGCCTTTACCGAGAGATTTTGCAAGCTCCGGCAACTTTTTAGGGCCCACAATCAAGAGAGCGATAATAGCTATTACGATGAGTTCGGGCAAACCGATTCCGAACATGGATTCCACCTCTTTTTTTATGAAGACCTTCATTTCATACAATGAAAGTCATGTTGACCCCTTCGTGTTCACTCAGGGTGACCTCCAGGAGAGATCTTTCTCGCTTCGGTCGATTTCACGGCAGCGTATGCATATATATGAAATGAAGCACTTAGCTGGATTTGAATATATATGGATTTGAATATTTGTCAACGTTTTTCCCCAAAAAGAACCGTTGCAGATAGTATGGGAAAATTTTTGCGTTCTCGGAGCTTTTATGTTAAGAGAGTGCCTCTGTGTAAAAAAACCCTTCCAGGGAAGGTGTCTCATGTCTCGAAAAACGGGTATTGTGAAGGATGAAAGGTATTTAAGGCATGACGCCGGATTTGGACATCCGGAGTCGCCGCAGCGGCTTGGTGCGACCCATGCCATGCTGGACGCCCCCGATATAGCGGGGCAATTTGTTAAAATAGAACCACGGTATGCCACCCATGAAGAGATTGGCATGATCCATTCTTCTTCCTACATCAAGCTTGTGGCCAGTACAGCCGGGCAAGCATTCGTTGCCCTTGATCCTGATACTGCGACAACACCGGAATCATATGATGTTGCAAAATTGGCAGTAGGAGGGCTGTGCAACGCCATTGACAGCGTTGTGTCCGGAGAAGTGGCAAATGCCTTCGCCCTGGTCAGGCCACCGGGGCATCACGCGGGGGTATCGAATGCTGCGGGGTTCTGCCTGTTCAATAATGTGGCCATCGGTGCAAAGCACGCGATCGCCAAGCACAAAATGAATAGAATCCTGATTGTGGACTGGGATCTGCACCACGGAAACGGGACTCAGGCACAATTTTATGATGACCGGAGCGTTCTGTATTTTTCCACACACCAGTACCCCTACTATCCGGGAACCGGCGCCGTAGAAGAAATCGGGAGGGGGGAAGGCCTGGGGTATAATGTCAATGTTCCCCTTAGACCCGGTACCGATAACGACCAGTATGTCAAGATATTTAGAAAAATAATTTACCCCCTGTCCATGAAGTATAATCCTGAACTTGTAATGATTTCAGCCGGGTTTGATCCGTATTACAAAGATCCCCTGGGCGGCATGAAGGTGACCCCCGAGGGTTTTGCCTACATGACACGGATCCTCATGGATGTCGCTGATAACTGCTGCGGGGGAAAAGTGGTCGTAACCCTCGAAGGCGGGTACCATCTAAGCGGCCTTGCGGAATCGATAAAAGCGGTTCTTATCGAAATGAAGGACGGCACTCACGTCTCTGGGGATACGCTTGGCTGCATGGAGAAGGACGCGGACAGCCGTATAGATCCCGTGATAAAGAGGGTCATGGATCAGCTCAATCCGATCTGGCATGTATTTTAAGTAAGTAAATTTTTTAGTATCATTGCACACAAAGTGAAGCAATCTCGCAAAATTAGTGATGCTGCTGAAGATTGCCGCATCACTCCATTCCTTGCAATGACTTTTTTATTCACGCGGGAATGGTTATATACAGGCGGGAGATGGGATTGAAGATTACAAAAGATGAAGTAGACTACGTAGCCCACCTGGCAAGGCTTGACTTTAGCGAAGCGGAAAAGTCGAAATTCACCTCCCAACTCAACGATATTCTGATGTATATGGAAACGTTGAGCCAGGTAGACACCGCGGGTGTCGAGCCGATGAGCCATGCCATTTCCCTCCAGAATGCCTTCAGGGATGACATTGTCAAAGATTCCCTCGGTCATGACCTTTCCCTGTCCAATGCCCCCGAGGCGCGGGGCCCCTTTTTCCGTGTACCAAAGGTTATAGAGTAATGATTCTCAGCCGGTTGACTATTCACGAACTGCAGAGTTTGATCAGGACGGGAGGGGCAACTTCTTCGGATATCGTGCAATCCGTGTTCGCCAGGATTGAGGAAGTGGAGGGAAGAGTTCACGCGTATATCACCCTCATGAAGGACCATGCATTTGCAGAAGCCGCAAGAGCCGATCAAGATATCAAAGCAGGGAAGATTAAGCCCCTGACCGGCATCCCCATTGCCCTCAAGGATATTGTATGTACAAAGGGTTTCCTGACGACATGCGGCTCTCATATCCTGTACAACTATGTTCCGCCGTATGATGCCATGGTAGTTCAGAAATTAAGAGAAGCCGGCGCCATATTTACGGGGAAGACCAATATGGATGAATTCGCCATGGGTTCATCGACGGAGACATCATATTTCGGGATAACCAGGAATCCCTGGGATCTCGACAGGATACCCGGCGGGTCCAGCGGCGGGTCCGCGGCGGCTGTGGCCGCCGATGAGTGCATCGCCTCAATCGGGTCCGATACAGGAGGTTCCATCCGACAGCCTGCCGCCCTGTGCGGTGTCGTCGGCATGAAGCCTACCTATGGCAGAGTGTCCCGGTTCGGACTCATCGCCTACGCATCTTCCCTCGATCAGATCGGACCTTTTACCAAGGATGTTGAGGACTGCGCCATCATGATGAATGCAATTGCCGGTTATGATTCGCAGGAATCTACGTCTGTCCCTATGAATGTGCCTGATTATACTGAATTCATTTCCCGGGGCATAGACGGCTGGAAGGTGGGGATTCCGAAAGAATACTTTATTGAAGGCATTGATCCCGAAGTCAATGAGGCGATGCAAAGAGCCATAACAACCATCGAGGGACTCGGCGCCACGTGTGTCGAGATATCCCTTCCCCATACGGAGTATTGTCTGGCCGTGTATTATATCATTGCCCCCGCGGAGGCGAGCTCCAACCTGGCCCGCTATGACGGGGTAAAATATGGATTCCGGTCACAGGACAGCATTGACCTCCTCGATATGTACAAAAAGACGCGTTCTGCCGGTTTCGGAGCGGAGGTAAAGAGGCGCATCATGATCGGGACGTATGCGCTGTCTTCAGGTTACTACGATGCGTATTATAAGAAAGCTTCCCAGGTAAGGGCACTTATCAAGCGGGATTTTACTGAGGCCTTCACACTATGTAACGCCATCCTTACCCCCATATCTCCCACCCCCGCCTTCAAAATCGGCGAGCGAATGGACAATCCCCTCCAGATGTACCTCTCCGATATCTTCACAGTATCAACAAACCTGGCGGGTATCCCTGGAATCTCCGTACCGTGCGGTTTTACGAAGGGAGGTCTCCCCATCGGCGCTCAGTTCCTGGCAGGACATTTTGAAGAGGGACCACTGATTCAGATAGCCGCCGCGTTTGAAAAGTATGCAAACATTGAGAAAAGGAGACCAAATCTCTAATGGCATATGAACCGGTTATCGGGCTGGAAGTTCATGCCCAGCTCCTCACAAAAGCAAAAATTTTCTGCAGCTGTTCGACTCAGTTCGGAGCGGAGCCGAACAGTCATGCCTGCCCTGTGTGCATGGGAATGCCCGGCGTCCTTCCCGTTTTGAACAGGAAGGTCGTCGAGTTTACCATGAAAATGGCCATGGCGACTCATTGCAGGATAAATGCATCATGCAATTTCGCGAGAAAAAACTACTTTTATCCGGACCTCCCCAAGGGGTACCAGATATCCCAGTACGCCCAGCCCCTTTCGGAATATGGGTATGTGGATATCGAGCTGGACGGTGGGAAGAAAAGGATCGGCATAACCCGGATTCACATGGAGGAAGACGCGGGGAAACTTTTGCATGATGAGCATCTGCCGTCGAGTTATGTGGATTTGAACCGGACAGGAGTTCCCCTTATCGAGATTGTCAGCGAGCCTGACATGAGGAGCGCCGAGGAGGCCGCTGCCTATCTGAAGAGACTCCACGAAATACTGGTTTATCTGGAGATCTGTGACGGGAACATGGAAGAGGGGAGTTTCCGCTGCGATGCCAATGTGTCCCTGAGGCCTAAGGGAGAAACGGCCTTCGGGACACGGGCAGAACTTAAAAACATGAATTCCTTCCGGAATGTCCAGCGTGCCCTCGAGNNCGCAAGGAGTGACCCAATCCATGCGGGGCAAAGAAGAGGCCCACGATTACCGCTATTTTCCCGATCCCGATCTCGTTCCCATCGTCATTGATAATGAATGGATAGAGGCGGTGAAAAAAAGCCTCCCCGAACTGCCCCTCGAAAAACGGGAGCGGTTTGTCAGGGATTACCAGATTCCCCCCTATGATGCCGGGGTGCTGACTTCCAGCCGGGCCCTTGCCGATTACTTCGAGGAAGTAGCGAGGCTTTCCGGAAAACCGAAGATTGCCAGTAATTGGGTTATGGGTGATGTTCTCCGGTTTCTCAACGAGGACAAACGGGACATCAAGGAATGTCCCATCCTTCCGCGCTCTCTCGCAGAGATGATTCTGATCATTGAGGCCGGGACCATCAGCGGCAAAATGGCCAAGGACATAATTGTGGAAATGTACAGGACCGGTAAGCCGCCAAAAACAATCATTGAAGAAAAGGGGATGGTGCAGATTACCGATGAAGCTGCCCTGGAAAAAACCATCGCCGGGGTCATCGCGGCAAATCCCACCCAGCTCGAGCAGTACAGGGCAGGCAAGGAAAAACTCTTCGGGTATTTCGTCGGCCAGGTCATGAAGGCCACCGAGGGGAAGGCCAATCCCCAGCTCATCAACGAGCTTCTGAAGAAGATGTTGAAAGACTCGTAATCTTTCCCTGTTTTCAAAAGCAACGCTCATCGTTCAATATAAAGAGGGACCACGCCCATTGTTTCACATATGAGAATAATAGGCGCGGTCCCTCTCTATTATTGCCGTTCCCCTTTTCTTGATTTCGATTGACAGAAATAGATAATATTAAGATTATAGTATAAATCTTATTTTGAACGTGGAGATGAACAAGTGCACCACGCACATGAAGCAAAAAGTGAAGACAGTACTGGTGACGTAATACTCAAAGTGATTCAGGTCCTGGTCGCTGAACTGCGCCGCAGCCGCAGATTGACCCGACCGGTGACCATGGACAGTTCGCTCGCTCGGGATCTCGGTTTGGACAGCCTTGCCCGGGTGGAACTGGTCAATCGCCTTGAGAGAACCTTCAACATCACCTTGCCTGAACGGGTTTTCGCAGATGCCGAGACCCCCCGTGACCTTCAGAGGGCCGTTCTGAGCGCAAGCCCTTACCAAGACATCGCGAAAATCCCTGAACTGAAATCACTGGAGCTCGATGAAGCGCCCTCTGTCCCTTACGCCGCGCACACGCTCACAGACGTACTGAAGTGGCATGTGCAGGCTCACCCTGACCGGCCCCATATCCGTTTTTACCGCGATGAAGGGGAGGGCGAGATCATGACGTATCGCACGCTGATGAACGGGGCTTCGGCAGTTGCCGCGGCGCTGCAACACGGTGGCCTGAAACCGGGCGGCCGCGTGGCCATCATGCTCCCCACGAGTGACGAGTATTTCTATGCCTTCATGGGCATCTTGCTTGCGGGTGGTGTTCCCGTGCCCATCTATCCACCTGCCCGCCGGAGCCAGATAGAGGATCACCTGCGCCGCAACAGCTCCATCCTGCGGAATTGCGGCGCCTCCATCATGATTATCATACCGGAGGCCAAACGGTTTGCGCAGGTTCTCAAGACCCAGGTGGAAAGTCTGCGCAGCCTGCTCACGGTAACCGAATTGATGGCGGAATCCCTGACCTACCAGGAAACCAGGATAGAGCCCCAGGATATTGCGTTCCTGCAATACACTTCAGGCAGTACGGGAAATCCCAAAGGGGTTATCCTCACCCATGCCAATCTCCTGGCCAACATGCGGACAATGGGCGATGTCGCCCAGATAAGCGCCAGCGATGTGATCGTAAGCTGGCTCCCCCTGTATCACGACATGGGGCTGATCGGAACATGGCTGAACAGCCTCTACTACGCGACCTTGCTGGTACTCATGTCTCCCCTCAGCTTTTTATCCAGGCCCGAGCGGTGGCTCTGGGCGGTTCACCGGCACCGGGGGACTGTATCGGCAGCGCCTAATTTCGCGTTCGAACTCTGCCTCAAGAGGGTGCGCGATGATGATTTACAAGGACTGGATCTCAGTTCCTGGCGGGTTGCCTGCAATGGAGCCGAGCCGGTGAGCCCCGAGACGGTTGAGAGTTTTTGCAGGCGTTTCAGCGCATACGGATTCCGTCGAGAAGCGTTCATGCCCGTATACGGTCTGGCGGAATGCTCACTGTGCCTGACCTTTCCGCCCCTTGACCGGGGCCCGTTCATTGACCGGATTCAGAGGGATGCGTTCATGCGGGACGGTGAGGCTATACCGGCCGGTGAGGCAGAAACCAAGGTGCTCAATTTTGTGGCATGCGGACGACCTGTTCCGGGTCATGAAGTTCGCATTGTGGATCCCGCTGATATAGAGGTTCCCGAACGGCACGAGGGGAGGCTTCAGTTCCGCGGACCATCAACGACAAGCGGGTATTTCCGGAACGCGGAAGATTCGAAGCTCCTCTTCCATGGCAACTGGCTGGAATCGGGCGATATGGCGTATATTGCGGAAGGCGATGTATTCATTACCGGACGTATAAAAGACATCATTATATGTGCCGGACGAAATATCTATCCCCAGGAACTGGAGGAAGCAATCGGCGGCATGGAAGGCATCCGCAAAGGCAACGTTGTTGTGTTCGGCACCGCCGATCCAGCTGCAGGAACCGAACAGATCGTCGTACTGGCTGAAACTCGTGAAGAAGATCCGCAGAAGCTTGATGCGCTTCGCATAGAGATTAATACCCTTACCATGGATCTGGCAGGAACATCAGCACACAATGTGGTATTAGCGCCTCCGGGAACCATTCTCAAGACCTCCAGCGGCAAGATACGCCGCGCCGCCAATCGCCACCTTTATGAGAGCGGGCAGATCGGCAAAAAGCAGATGATGGCCTGGTGGCAGATAGTGCGTGTAGTCCTGTCAGGGGTGCTTCCGGAACTGAGACGCCTGCGGCACGTCGCGTCCGCCGGGTTGTATGCTGCGTATTGCTGGATGCTGTTATGCGTGATGGCCCCAGTTACCTGGCTGTACGTCGTTCTGGCGCCACGATCTTCCTGGCGGTGGAAATTTATGAGGAGGGCTGCCCGCTTCCTCGCACGGGCTACTTTCACGCCGCTCATCATTCATGGGAAGGAACACTTCCCCCTTGGGCGTCCCTGCATTATCGTGTCCAACCACGCAAGTTACATAGACAGCTTCTTCATGGTAGCGGCCATTCCCTTTGAATTCAGCTTTGTCGCGAAAGCGGAGCTCATCAGAAATATCGTGAGCCGCATGTACCTCAATCGAATCGGAACAGAGTTCGTAGAACGATTCGACACGCAAAGAGGCGTAAAGGATGCCCAGCGTATATCCTCCTCCGCGCGGACCGGCCGTTCGATCCTCTTTTTCGCCGAAGGCACATTCACCCGGGTTCCGGGACTCCTTCCCTTTCACATGGGTGCATTCCTGGCTGCCGCCGAAGCCGATGTGCCGGTCATACCGGTTGCCATTCGCGGTACCCGTTCGATATTGCTCAACAACACCTGGTTTCCCCGCCGCGGCATGATAACCATCACCATCGGAAAGCCCATCGAACCTGCCGAAGTAAGAGATGGGGCAAGGGACACCGTGTGGTCAACGGCGCTGAAACTCCGGGATGCCGCTCGTCAACATATCCTGCACCATTGCGGCGAACCGGACCTGGCGGGGGAGAAATCACCCTTGTTATGAAACACATCTCCCCGCAGCACGCTGCGTGTGACGAGATATTCTTATAAAATGATTATGCCAAAAGTTTT
>JAFNGM010000183.1:0-156 GCA_017885225.1 Syntrophaceae bacterium
TATGAAAAAAAATGGGCGTTTGTCGTTATATTTTATTATTGTTCTGTCACTTCTTTTCTCTGGTTCGCATGCAATTGCGGCTGAAAAGACGGGTTTTGTAGACATTCGGGCAATTATGCTCAAATCAGTGGCAGGGAAAAAAGCTTCTGAGGAAGT
>JAFNGM010000183.1:172-6724 GCA_017885225.1 Syntrophaceae bacterium
GATGAAAGAAAAAGAAGCGGCCTATCAGAAAAAATTCAGGGACTATCAGCTCGTGGTAAAAGATGCCAATGAAGAACTCCAGGCAAGAGATCAGGATCTCTCCAAGAAGTTAATACCCGGCATAGTGAAGGTGATAACCACCATAGCGGAAAAAGAAAAATATACATTGATTCTCGATATTGGCACTCCCAATATTGTTTTCCATGCGAAAGCAAATGACTTGACAAATAAGGTTGTCGAGGAATTTGATAAAACCTATAAGCCTTAAATCTATTACAACTGGTATGGTCAATTGAAAAAAAAGCTGGGTGAAATAGCATCTTTTCTGGGTGGTGAATTAGTCGGAGACGCTCAGGTAATGATTGAAAATATCCGGGGTATTGATGAGGCTGCTGAGGGCGATCTCACATTTATCTCAAATCCCAAATATCTGAAAAGCATCGAAACAACGAATGCCTCCGCCATCCTCGTCCCTCCCGGTAGGACAAGGGTTGATAAAAACCTGATTATTGTTGACGACCCTTATGTTGCCTTCGGCAAAGTCCTGGATCTTTTTTATCCCGAGGACCACAATCCGCCCGAAACGCGTGGTGATACATTTATAGAAGACGGTGCAATTGTCTCAAAAGATGCGAAGATTTTTCCAGGTGTGTATATCGGACAAGGGGCACACATCGAACGGGGAGTTATCCTCTATCCCGGCGTCGCCATTGGTCGCCACGTATTCATTGGGGAGGATAGTATCTTATATCCGAACGTTACTGTGTACAGAAGATGCATTATCGGCAAGAGGGTTATTCTCCACGCAGGTGTGGTCGTGGGAGGTGACGGGTTCGGTTTTGCCAGACCCGGGCAGGACAATGTAAAGATCCCCCAGGTTGGCATCGTACAAATTGACGATGATGTCGAGGTGGGAGCCAACACCACCATTGACCGGGGTAATCCTGGCAAGACCTGGATACAGAGGGGGGTAAAAATCGATAACCTGGTTCAGGTTGCCCATAACGTAGTGATTGGCGAAAACTCCGTGATTGTATCACAGGTGGGCATCGCGGGCAGCTGCAAGCTGGGCAAGAGTGTCATCATCGGTGGCCAGGCAGGTCTGGCGGGGCACATTACCATAGGAGATCATGTCATGATCGGCGCCCAGTCAGGTGTTCATGATGATATTCCCGCTCATCAGGTAGTTTCCGGCTCACCCCATTTACCCCATCGCCAATGGCTGAGGGTTGAGGCCTGTGTTGCCCAACTCCCGGAAATGCGAAAAACGGTCTCCTCGCTTTTGAAGCGAGTAGCTGAACTGGAAAAAAAATAAAAGGATTTAAATAATGAAAATTCATCCCACAGCGATTGTATCTCCTGAAGCGAATATCTCGGAAGGCGCAGAGATCGGCCCCTATACTGTTATAGGCCCGGATGTAAATATCGGGAAAAATACGATCGTCGGACCCCATGTAGTGATCGACGCCCATACCGACATCGGAGAGGGCTGCCGTATATTTCAATTTGCCTCCATCGGAGCAGTTCCCCAGGATCTGAAATTCCGTGGAGAAAAAACACGTGTCATTATAGGAAATTATAATACGATCAGGGAGTTTGCCACTATTCACCAGGCAACCTCGGCGGATATCGGGGTGACCATTATCGGTGATCGCAATCTCCTGATGGCTTACACCCATGTGGCGCACAACTGTAAACTGGGGAACAATATCATCCTGTCCAATGCCGCCAATCTCGCCGGTCACATCCATATTGAAGACTTTGCTATCATCGGAGGCATGACGGGCGTTCATCAGTTCACCAGGATCGGGGCACATGCGTTTATCGGGGGCGCCTCCGCCGTTTCGAAAGACATTCCACCGTTCGTACTGGTTTCCGGCAATTATGCAAAGCCCTATGGATTAAATATGATCGGGTTGAAGCGAAGAGGGTTCAAAGAAGAGTCCATCAAGGCGCTGAAAGAAGCGTACAAGATNNTTTGTCGATTTTATTGAACACAGATCAATGAGGGGTATTTGTAGATAAGCGATTATTTCATGATTAAATCTCTGTCACGGTTCGCTTTAAAATATGGCATTATTCCACATGCTCACCACCTCCTCCGGGCATACTTTTCTCTTATCAATATCAAAGCCGTCAATGAAGATATAGCCTTGCATCGCCTCCAGAGCGGCCAGAAGATGATCGCTGCAATCTGGCATCAGCGCATTTTCATTGTGATTGGGTACGCGAGAAAATATGGCGCCTATACACCGTCCGTAATGATCAGCCAAAGTCGTGACGGAGAAATGATCGCCAAGATATACAGCCGCATCAATTTTCGACCTGTCAGAGGATCGAGTACGCGCGGCGGCAAGGAAGCCCTTGCCGCGATGGTTGAAGATCTTAAGTACAATCAGTTCGCCGTACACGTATTGGATGGGCCGGGGGGGCCGAAGGGTATCATAAAGCCGGGGTTGATCGTAATGGCCCAGTTGTCCGGTGTACCAATCGTTCCGTTCTATATTTCAGTCAATAAAGCATGGGTCTTGAACAGCTGGGATAGAACTTTGATCCCTAAACCTTTCAGTACCATAGTAGCAAGGTGGGACGATCCCATCGCTGTGCCGAAGGATCTCGACCACATAGCGTTTGAGAATCTGCGAAAGCAGATTGAACTGCGCATGCAGGAAAATCAGAACCGACTTGACCAAGAACAAGGGTGGACATCTTCCCTCTTATTATGAAAACTCCCATTTAGTGACGTTCTCATAAATATTCGTCACACCGGTGAAAACCGGTGTCCAGTGTCTTTGTAACTGTTTGGAATATCTGGATACCGGCTTTCGCCGGTATGACTAATTTAGGAATTTTGCGACTTTTTTACGAATCCATCATCTATTCATTAAGGTCATTTTTTTCTTCACACACAATTGAAGCTCTCCGCAGTAAACTGCGGAGAATCTTCGATCCATAAGGAATAATTATGTTCCCCATTCGCTCGCTTACCCCGCAGTACGCTACGGGGAATGCGCTCGCTGCTGGATTCAGTTTAATACGTAAACACTTTTCCTTATTGAGTTTACTAAAAGGTTAAAAAGAGGTATGTTTATTNNTCGGGAGATATCCACGGCGCCAATCTGATAAAACAACTGAAGCGCACAGCACACGATTTAAAATTTACCGCCGTAGGTTCGAACAAGATGAGATCTGAAGGTGCGCACATTTTGTTCGATATCAAAAATCTTTCGGTGATGGGCATACTTGAAGTGGTAAAAAAAATTCCCACAATATTTTGGCTTTTTCGCAGGATCAAACATTACATCCGCACACACAAAACCCGCCTTGTGGTTCTCATTGACGCTCCTGATTTCAATCTGCGGCTTGCAAAAAAAATCAGAAGCGAAGGTGTCAAGATAATCTATTATATTAGCCCTACCGTGTGGGCATGGAGATACGGCAGGATTGAAACAATAAAAAAGTATGTTGATAAAATGCTTGTCATACTTCCTTTTGAGGAAGAAATTTATCGCAGAGAGAATGTACCCGTAACGTATGTAGGTCATCCGCTTTTGGATGAGCTGAAAGGATTTCTGCCAGAAGCGCCAAAAGAGCTTCCATACCATAAAAACAGCTACACCATAGCAATATTGGCGGGCAGCAGGCAGTACGAAATATCATTTTTAATAAATCCCATTCTGGAAGCATGCACATTGATTAAAGAGAAGATTCCAAACGTGAATTTTGTGATTTCAAAAGCGGATACGATCTCAGAAGATTTTTTAAAAAGCAAAGTGGGCAATTTCCCGGTTTCAATCACGACAGATCCGGTAAAAAAATTTATGGGACATTGTGATGTCGCCATTGTAAAATCCGGCACAAGTACCCTTGAAGTCGGACTTTTCTGCGTTCCCATGGTAATAATTTATAAATTTTCATGGCTCACGTATTTCATTGCAAAATATATAGTCCGTGTGAAGAAACAACAATTTGGACTTGTAAACATCCTGGCACAGCAACAAATCGTGAAAGAATTATTTCAGCGCGACGTCACAGGCATCAATATCGCGCGTGAAATACTGCAATTCCTTACTGACAAAAGCCACTACGATGCAACCTCTGCAAAGCTCTTTCATTTACGGGATGTTCTAAAAAATAAAGAAGCTTCTGAAAACGCTGCGAATGAAATAAGGAAATTTATTCAGGTGAGGCCGTCCCCAGAGCAGCATTAATGGAAACACCGCTTTTCTTTACCCCTGCGGCATCTAGTACTTTCCATTATGGCGGAAAAGTGATAATAAACGTCGATAACTATGGATATTTTTAAGAGACTTTTACAGCTTGCGAAACCGCACGGCGCGAAGTTTATCCTCGCGATGTTCTGCATGCTCATAGTCGGCGCGATGACATCGAGCCTGGCTTTCCTTGTAAAGCCGGCTATGGATGAAATATTTCTCAAGAAAAACGTCGATATGCTCATATGGATACCCGTCATTGTCATCCTCATATACTTCATAAAAGGCATCTGCAATTACACGCAAACAATCCTGATGAGCTTTATCGGCCAGCGTGTCGTCGCGGATTTACGCAATAAACTCTATAAGCAGATTCAGCTGCAATCACTTTCATTTTTCACTAAAAATCCTACGGGTCTTCTCATGTCGCGGATCACCAATGATGTGGGCTCTATCCAGGGAGCTGTTTCGGAAGCCTTAACCAGTCTCATGAAAGACACTTTCACCATTCTCTGTCTCATGTTTGTCGTTCTTTACAGGGACTGGCAATTAGGCATCATCGCCATGTTGGTTTTTCCGCTGACCGCCTATCCCATTGCAAAGTTCGGCAAAAAAATGAGGAGCATCGCCACACGCACCCAGGTAACCATGGGAAGCCTCACCACACTGCTCCAGGAAACTATATCCGGNNAACGAGCACCTCTTTAAGCTCGCCTTGAAGTCTGTATCCGTAAGCGCCGTATCGAGCCCGTTCATGGAATTTCTGGGGGGGCTCGGCATCGCCACAATTATCTTCTACGGCGGATATCAGGTAATAAAAGGCATTTCTACACCCGGTACGTTCTTTTCTTTCCTCACCGCTCTCTTCATGCTTTATGATCCGGTACGCAAGCTGACCAATGTGAACAATACCATCCAACAGGGGATCGCCGGCGCGAAAAGGGTCTTCGGCATCATCGACATAGTTCCGGACATAAGGAATAGCGTAACCGCCACAGATTTGCCGAAGATTTCAACGGGCATCGACATCCAGAATGTCACCTTTGCGTATGAAGAAACACCCGTTCTCAAAAATATCAACCTTTCCATTAAAGCGGGAGAGGTTGTTGCCTTCGTGGGTATGAGTGGCGGGGGAAAAACGACTCTTGTCAATCTGATCCCGCGATTCTATGATGTCACAGAGGGTCGGATTTTGATAGACGGCAGCGACATCCGCGAGGTTACCATCGAATCACTGCGCGGGCAGATCGCCATCGTTACGCAACAGACCATTCTTTTTAATGACACGGTGAGAAATAATATTGCATACGGCAATATCGAGGAGACCGAGGAAAACATCATTCAGGCGGCAAAAGCCGCCAACGCTCATGACTTTATCATGAACCTGCCGGATGGATATGATACCGTGATAGGTGAACAGGGGGCAAAACTCTCCGGGGGAGAAAGACAGAGAATTTCCATCGCGCGGGCCCTTCTCAAGGATGCCCCGATTCTGATTCTGGACGAGGCTACCTCATCACTCGACACGGAAGCGGAAATCGAGGTTCAGGATGCCCTGGAAAATCTCATGAAGGGCAGAACCACCCTGATAATCGCGCATCGGCTTTCCACCATACGTAACGCCCACCGGATAATAGTCCTCGCAAACGGCGAGATCATGGAAGAAGGAACCCATGAATCACTTATGGAAAAAAGGAGGGAATACTTTAGATTTTACACCATGCAGTTTAAAGATGAAAAAAGGAATGGCATTGAAAACAATCGCCAGTAAACTAAGAAAAATCTGGTATAGCGACACCCCTTTATCCGTTTTTAATCCCCTCGTCCTGATCTTATCTCTTTTATCTCTGCCCTATCGCGTGGTAATCGACGTGAGAAATAGGATGTACGACCTCGGCGTTTTTAAGCAGAATAAACTTCCCTGTAAAGTAATCAGCGTAGGAAATATCACCGTAGGCGGAACGGGGAAAACACCCATGGTGATTATGCTGGCAAAGCTGCTGAAAAGGGCAGGATACAAACCGGTCATCTTGAGCAGAGGATACGGCGGGAAATCAAAATCCCCTGTGAATGTCGTATCGGATGGTTCAAAGATCCTCACGGGACATAGCGAAGCCGGAGACGAGCCCGTTCTCGTCGCACAATCCGCTGAGGGAATACCGGTTATTACAGGGCCGGAAAGAACCGTAACAGGCGATTTTGCCGTGAAAACATTCGGCGCGGATGTCCTGATCCTTGATGATGCCTTCCAGCACCGGCGCATTTTCCGGGATATAGATATTGTACTTTTGAACCGGGAAAAACCATTCGGAAACGGCTACCTGCTCCCCAAGGGACC
>JAFNGM010000184.1 GCA_017885225.1 Syntrophaceae bacterium
TATAAGCTGTTATAATTATAACTACATCATTATTGATATCCATTGCAAGTCCAGCGGTTTCATTCTGAGACGCCCTTTCTCGATGATACAATCCTATGATTCAACAATCCTGATCTCTTCCTCCGTCAATCCATAGAGGTCATAAACGAGCCGGTCGATCTGGCGCTGGAGGATTTTATTGTCATGCTCTGTTTTTTGAATCTGCCGGCTTATGCTTCATAACACCTACAAAGTGAGCGAATGCAGTCCAAGTAAAAATAACCATTACAGATAGAAAGCTGGTAGAAAATTCATGGGAATATATCTTCAGTATTCTGAAGAAAAAATAGCGGTAGTAATTCTGATCCCAACCATCCATGAAATGATTATATCCAATCCTGATAAAGTAAAAGAAATGGTATGGTGTGAAAATGCGCGTCCGGATTATACGAAAAGCCGTCTGCCATACTTTGCGTAAGATGTGAAATTGATGTCTGCACCATTTTGAACGATCATTCCAACATTACCCTCACAACTGTGGTAAAACCACCCGTAGTCATACCCTACAATTTATAACCATTTTTTCTTGACACACAATACATGCTTCCTTATACTCCCCCGCTCAAACAAAAGATCAACTTATCATCAAAAAAAGATTCTTCAGTTACTTCAATTTTCTCCCATACATAAAATATTTTTTTATGGTATAGAGCTCAAGTTCAGTGATCAAAAAAGATTAAAAAAAAACAATCTGCACGAGCACGCACATTAGAAGATGAAATAACCTCTCGTGCAATCATTGTGGGGTGTTAAGGAGCAGGGGAAATTTATGAAAAGAATGATTGGAGAAGCGCTTGTCGAAGGGGGGCTAATAACAAATGAACAGCTTGAGACCGCTCTCACCTTGCGCAAAAGTAAGAAGAAACGTCTCGGTAAAATACTGTTGGAACTCGGGTATGTGACCGATATCCAGATCGCTGAAGTCCTTTCCAAACAGCAAAAACTTCCTCTTGTAGATCTCACCAAATATGATCTATCGAAGGAACTCATTAACCTTGTGCCGAAAAATATTGCTGAAAAAGCAATCGTCCTGCCTCTTGAAATAAAAGAAAAAACGCTTCTGGTTGCCATGGCCGATCCTCTGGACTGGTCCACTATTGATGATATTACGTTCAGAACGGGTTTGAAGATCCAGGCAGCAGTCTCCTCGGAAACAGAATTACTTGCTGCCATAGAAAAGCATTATGGGTCTGATGAGCGGTCATGGGACCTTTTGAAAGAGATCCCGCAATATGACGAAGTAGAGTTCGTGAAAGACTCAGCAGAAGAGGAAAAGGACATCAATATCCAGTCTCTCTACAAGCTCAGCGAAACCCCGCCCATCGTTAAGCTCGTGACTATGATCATTGTAGATGCAGTAAAATCCAGGGCAAGCGATATACATATACAACCACATGAAAAGTTTGTCCAGGTACGATACCGGGTAGACGGGGAGCTGCGAAATGTTCTCAAATATCCGAAACGTATTCAAGACTCGGTTACATCGAGGATAAAAATCATATCGCGTCTTGATATCGTGAATAGGCGCACACCACAAGATGGCAGGAGTTCCTTGCGCTTGGAAAACAGGAGTGTCGATCTCAGGATATCCACCCTCCCGTCCATTTATGGTGAGAATATTGTTATACGGTTGCTGGATCAATCGACCGGTTTGATCCCCCTCAGCAAACTTGGAGTTCCGGAAGGGATCCTCGCTCCGCTTATTCAACTGGCAAGCCAACCTCAGGGCATGATTCTTGTTACCGGTCCTACCGGGAGCGGGAAAACGACAACTCTCTACAGCCTCTTACAGCAGCTGAGTACGGATACGGAAAGCATCTTCACCATTGAAGATCCTGTTGAATACCGTCTCGCCGGCATAACCCAGGTAGGCGTGAACGAGGCTGTGAATATGACATTCCCTGCAATTCTTCGTTCCGTCTTAAGACAGGATCCCGATATCATCATGGTGGGTGAAATACGGGATCTTGAAACTGCGGAGATTGCCGTACGTTCAGCCTTGACAGGGCATCTTGTCCTGAGCACTGTGCATACCAACGATACGGTAGCCACAATCACAAGACTCCTGGATATCGGATTGGATGCGTATCTCGTGAGCTCAGCAGTCACGGGAATACTTGCCCAAAGACTGGTTCGGAGGATTTGTCCTGAGTGTAAGAGCAGGACCAATCCACCCGATATCATTATAGGCAGCAAGTTTCCACCACTCAAGACCTATTACAAAGGAATGGGGTGCCCATCCTGTCGTTATACGGGGTATCGGGGCCAGATTGGGGTCTATGAATTTTTGATCATGGACACTCGACTCAGAAGATTGATCGCAAAGAATGTGACAGGAGATGGGCTCTGGGATGTTGCCAGGGAATCTGGAGTAGTAACCCTTTTTGAAAATGCATGGGCAATGGTCGAGAATGGCACAACAACCTTCGATGAAGTGATCATGAAAATACCCTATAAACACACGGAGAGTGAGTTCAAGAGACAGGAAACAATTTCAAAAGCCCGGATTCTCATATTGAATATATCCGAAGAGGATCGTGTTATAATCCTCACGATCCTCGAGCCAGAGGGTTATGAAGTAACGAGCGCTTCCGGATATGACATTGTTGAAGTTACCGATAAAGTGCATCCCGATCTGATACTCATGAATACGTTTCCTGAATGGATTGAAGAGGTAAAGAAATTGAGAAGCGACATCCGATATATGTATACACCTATTGTACTTCTTTCGGAGGATCCGACCAACGTAAATCGAGAACAGTGTATTGCATTGGGCATTAAGGTATTGTTATCCCAGCCCATAGATCCCCAGCGGTTGCTGGATCTTGTGCAGCGGGGAGATTCCAATAATTACTAAAAAAAGGTGTCATAAGGTCAAAGCCTGACCCCATGATATGCAATGGATCCCCGTTCTCCATTAATACGTGAATGATTCTTCTGACATTTCTACGGGCGTCCTGTCCCCGATCTTTATATACAAAACCCCGCCCCATTTGAGAAACAGGGTTCAATAATTCTCTCATGGCATTACCCTTACAGAAATGGTTCAGATTAATTATTAACCTTTTGACAATGCCTTTTCTAAATATGTTTTTTGTTCCAAATTCTTTTGTAAAGTCAAGAAACAAATTTCATTGATAACCATTTGAAAGGATGGATATCTGTCAAAACTTCGGTATGCTCTGTTACAGGAAGTACACCACAGAAAAAATTGTAAATAATTTTCCTCTGGTCGATCGGTTGTTATTCTTGCCTCTTTCACCTCTAACTCTTCACAACCTGTCTGATCTAAAAAGTGAAGATTATCATTTGAAGCGATTAAGCTTCTCTTTATTCGGCCCGAGTCAGAAAAGGGCAGTAACTCCTCCGCCCTACAGGCATACTTCCGGCAAAAAGATCTATCCCATACCCAGGATATATGCTGAATAGCCTCGGGAGTGTCGCCCAGCGTGTAGCTTTGTATTGATCATCGAGCCTGAAACGGGCACGGACTGTCCACAAATAGTAGCTGTGATGCTCCAAAGAACACTCAATTTTATGATTGTTGTCCTTTAATCCTTTTTTCTCATAAATCAAAACTCTTTCTGATTCATTGTCACGCCATACTCTGAGATCATAGGTAACATTACTGATACGATTGACAATCCCTTTCCGATCTACTCGAATGTCTTGTGCCGTGGGGAATGATTCCCACTTGAAGGTCGGCTGTAAGGTATCGATCGTTTTGCTCGCGTATGGATATTCCAGAGCAAATCCGGATAGACTCCCTAATATATAACGGGTATTCAATATCTTTGGAACAAGAATTTGCAGTGGACTCCCCACGAAAAGAGGGGAGTCCATAGATTCAAAGTATGCATACAAAAACGCAAATTCAACAATATCTTCGGCAAGAGCCTCATACGCTTTCTCCACCTCTTTTTGTAATGCATCTGCACCAGCTTTGATCCATTCGCTGTAGTGGCGAGGCGGTCCTATGATGTATTTGAATTCTTGGGTGCTTGATTCAGTGCCGTGTACAAGCTTTGCCTGGACAATCATATAGAAGTAATACGCGTCCCTTCCTGTTCCCCCAATTTTTGCTGAGCCGATTTTTTTGACAGCGATTTCAAGAACGGTGTCGATTCCCTGCTTTACAAGAGCAGTGTAGTCGGGTTTGTCTCCAGGAGAAGACGGCCCAGCGTCCTTAACGACAATGAAATCACGATCTGTTTCTCTTTTACCCGCTGCCTGCACATACCTTGCCATGGTTTCCTGAATCTTGAGTTCAAGAAGGACTCTTTTGGTTTCATTTTCCATTTCCAGCACTTTTTTCTTTTCCAGCGCTTCTTCCTTCGTGTCACCGGAAACAACACCAACAACCGTGCCTACAACTAAGCCAACACCTGCTCCAATCGGCATAAGGAAAATCGCTGCCGGGGTACCGGCCGTCACGAATACGCCAGCTCCTGCTCCTGCCGCTGTGCCGCTAAGAGCACTGCTGGCGACTTTAGACATCTTAGTGAAATTTATTGCATCAGTTTCTGGGAGGAAACGTGCCGGGAGGATCGCAATCTTCATGGTTCTCGTTCGTTCTTCAGGCGGGACCACTTGTAGAGGAATCTGGGTACATTCTGGCTGCATGGGTTTATGGGCAACTATGGGTACTTGCTCAACTTCAGTATCTTTTATGGGTACTTGCTCAGCTTCAGTATCTTTAAGGAGTTTCAAAAAAGATTCTAAAGCCTTCTTGTCTTCAGCTTTAAATATCCTTTTTATTAGCGGCTTTTGTAAGTGATACACATAATCAGAAGCTCTGTGGCCATAAGAATCGACAACATCAACATCTGCTCCCTTTTCAATTAGCATCCTTGCAATTTCGATTTGTCCAGCTTGTATTGCTACAATTAGCGGCGTAGAACCATTCCTGTTACGAATATTAATATCTGCACCACTATCAACAAGGACATTAATAGTATCTTTGTTATCGACCATAGCGGCCAGCAATAGAGGAGTATCGCCCTGTTCATCTGCAATGTGAACGTTCGCGCCCTTTTCAATTAAAAATTTAACCGCATCTATTTGATTATAGTATGCTGCGTAATGCAAGGGAGTCCAGCCCCATTTAGGATCACGCTCATTTATATTGTCGCTGCTGATGAGGGCATTCAGCTTGTTTATGTCGCCATCCTTTGCCGCCTTGGTTAGCGACGTCATTGTTGCGCACGCCATTAGATGAAATATTATCAGGAATACTATGAATGATGACGTCAATGATTTAGTATATCTCATGCAAAAGTNNGCCTCTTTTCAGAAACAGGGTTTCACCATTCAGACCATATGACCCTCACATAATGTTGTAGGGTTTATGAAGTTTGTTTTCTCACATTATATTTGCTTTATATTTACCACGATTTCCATATGAAAAATAGTAAGAAATTGAAAGGTGCTGT
>JAFNGM010000185.1:0-1156 GCA_017885225.1 Syntrophaceae bacterium
TCTTCCTTATAGTAAGCTGAAATCCTCAAATCGTCTACATCGAAGAAAATGCTGGACTTCAATCTGTAATAAAAACAATTCACGTCCGATAAATATCGACACAACAGACCACAGTTCGTGATCATTATTAATTGACAAACAAGACCTATTTTTCTATTCTCTCCGCGAAAAAGGAAGTTCTTATCAATGCAAAATATGGAATAACAAACACATAAGCAAAAAGGAGGATGACACATGAAATATGTTCTGGTTTTAATCATGCTTTTGATGGTGGGTTGCGCTGGCATTCAAGAGGTTACCGTTATTCAAACGGCTCCTCCTAATACTGGTAATGTAGATGTTCAAATTGGTACGCAATCGACCGGAAAGTTATTATTCGAAATTAAGTTTAGTTCTGGCAGAACTGGAGGATTGCCTGGACAGGCCATGATGGATGAAATGATTGCTGAGGGCAAGAGGCGTGGTGCTAATGTCTTATTATTCGAATGCGGTGCACCAGGGACAGTTGGTGCCTCACGCTGTAACATGAGGGGGTATCTTAAATAAATATACAAAAACGCGAATTAACCCGCACTTTTGAAAAACACTCTGGCATCTTTTCATCGGTAGCTTTTAGCCCTGACGGCCGTTTGATTCTTTCCGGCAGTAACGATGAGACTTTGAAGTTAAGGGATATTGAATCGGGCAAGGAAATCCGCACATTCAACGCCGAACCGGAAAAAATACCGCCCAAATGCAAGTAGGGCGCGGCAGAAGAAGAATAAGAATGCTAACCAGTCAATCCAGCGGAAGCGCTACGCTGATCGCTGATTCTTAAGTTGACACTTTCAATCGATAATATTCACATCTTCACCACGGGTTCCCGTATAGGTAGGTGAAGTCCTCAAAACCCAATATCTGCTTTGAATACAAGATTTCAATCGGAAACAAACGAAAACGATCTAACGATTACTGGGATGGGATAGTTTTTCAAAATGTGATATGAAAGATCAGAATTCTATAAAAAAGCGTGTATTTACTATGGTCTGGTCAAGGCAAGAACTTGTGAAACGTCAATCGAGGATGTCCACCGGGGGTGAGATATGGCAATCTTTACGGATAAGGTCATAGTAGTCACAGGAGCATCAGAGGGTATAGGGCGTGCACTATGCCTCGC
>JAFNGM010000185.1:1182-4910 GCA_017885225.1 Syntrophaceae bacterium
GTGCTGGTAAATAATGCGGGTGGAACGATGTGGACTAAATTTGAGGATATTACCGATACATCTATCTTCGAGAAACTGATACGATTGAATTATTTGGGAAGTGTGTATTGTACCTATTATGCATTGCCTCATCTTAAGAAATCCAAAGGGCTTGTCGTTGCGGTTTCAAGTGTAGCAGGATTTGCAGGAGTACCCACGAGAACAGCATACGCAGCGAGTAAACATGCTTTGTTTGGTTTCTTTGATTCACTTCGGATTGAACTCGAAGGAACAGGAGTA
Source organism: Syntrophaceae bacterium (assembly GCA_017885225.1). Lineage (GTDB taxonomy): Bacteria > Desulfobacterota > Syntrophia > Syntrophales > UBA2185 > UBA2185. The sequence goes on from JAFNGM010000185.1 coordinate 1,462, forward strand.
AGTGTTACAATGGTCGCACCCGATTTTGTTCTTTCTGAAATGCATCGGCGTGCCTTGGGACATGATGGAAAGCCATTAGGGAAAAGTCCTTTACAGGAAGGCAAGATTATGACCGCTGAGAAATGTGCGACCTTAATAGTTACGGCAATGGAAAACAGGGATCGGTTATTGCTCACGTCTCGCCGGGCGAAGGTGGGGCGATGGATCAGGATGGTGTCTCCACGGTTAGTCGATAATATCGTTAAGAAGGCCATTCGGGAGAAGAAATAAGCTACCGGGTGATTATTGATCTTCCCCCCGTTCGGTCCAGTTTTAAGGGGAATGCCACCTCAAAATGAGGGACTCCTTCCTGTACTCAACAAAACGCCACCTGTCACGAGCATGCATCCTTTCAAACGGTAATTCATGACCGCACTGAGAAAATATCACTGGGAAATATTTCTTGACTGGCAAAAACATCCCCCATATACTCCAAGCCATCAAAAGCAATGCCTTATCAACCAACCCAATAATTTGGGGATTCTTAACGTAATGCTTCCTGAAACCCATAAACCATCTGCCTCGACGATGATGATGTATTTAATACCGGAATCAATGATGTCCTTTTGGTAATTATGATATGAGCTGATGCCAGTCTTTCCTGTAGAGGCAGATCATCCATTGCTATATCTATTCGCCAGTTTAACAAAAATTCACTTTTTGTGCATTTCTGTAATATAGATTCAAAGAGTCGGTATGGCGAAACTGGACAGGTCTATAATTGGAAGAGGTACTCTATAATTTATTGAGGAAGAGAGGCTATGGGCAAACGACCCGATAGGAACCAGGAAATTCGGGGGACAGTATACCTAACTAAAAAAATTAAGCATACTGTCCCCCGAATTACAGAACAGTTATTTTATTATGGTTGAACGGGTAAATAATCACGAAAATTTATCAACAAGTTTTCGCATCAGCTTACCGCCCAGGGTTTCTTTGGAATGCAGCGCACCATAGGGACAAATCTCAATACAGCAATAACAGCGTATGCATCTTCCGTAATCAAATTCAATTTCTTTCGCTGATTCTTTAATCGCTCCGGCGGGACAAATAGTCCAGCATTTACTGCATAACTTACACAATGGTTGATCGCAAACCGGCAAAGCCAGCGTATGACGGCGCAGGAAGTTTTGTAAAACAACGGGACCGAAGACCAACTGACCGGCGCCGGGTAATTGAAAATTACGAACCTGCGGCAGTACGCCGTCGATTTCAAAAGACGGAATCAATTGATCGTCATGGGCGATTTTCAATAATGGTGAGTTTTCATAAGGCACGCCGATCATTTTGCATACAGTCGAATCCAGTGCAAAAGAGTTATCGCTCCCCATCAGGACGCCAACCTTTCGGGGACGTCCTCTCTTACCAGGCCCCTCGCCCTCCAGCGCGAGAATGCCATCCAAAATGGATACCGTGGGCTTGACCGCCTGATGAATTGATATCAGCAGGCGCGCAAAAGCTACGGTATCGACACCGGCCCGCATATGCCATTGTGATTTTTTAAAACCGATAATGCAGCCGAACATATTTTTCACGGCCAGCGTGAGAAGCATCTGGCTGTGTGTTTTGAGCTTGGGTAGGTTGATGATAACATCAGCTTCCATGGCGTCGCGTGCTATTTCGATGCGACCATATGGTTTTCCAATATCAACCTCCTGCGTGTCTTTGAAAGGCACGCAGGTCACGTCGAGGCCTTGCAGCGCGTCAGTCGTGCCGTTTTGTTTCAATATCCTTTCAAAAGAACCGATGGCCGGAGAATCGGAGACTTGAGCACGGGCACCTTTGTACAAAACATACTCTACGGCGGCCCGTATCACCTGGGCATGCGTAAGGACAGCGTCTTCGGGGTGGGCGGCGGAAAGCATATTGGGTTTAATCAACACGCTGCCGCCGGGCTTTATTTTGCCACCAACCAGCTTTTCGATCATCTCAAAAAATATCGGTTTGAGCTGATCATAGCTATACGTGGCATCACGGACAATAACGAGGTTCATTTTTTAATATTGCGGAATGCCGTAAAGAGAATCCGATGGACCTTCCCTGTGTGACGACAAATGAAGAGACGGCATCACCAGACCTGCTTGGCCTCTTCGGCCATGTCGTATTCTTCAAGTATTTCCTTTGTCGGGATGCCCTCGACCGGATCGAATCCCACGAGCCCGTAGAATCTTGATTTCATCCCTTCAAAATTAATCTCGATGCCCTTCGGTTCTCCATCCCTGGCCGGCTCCAGCATCCGCGGCGTCAGTTTGTCATCTTCCGCTGTGAGACCGTAACGGTGATTGATGAGGCGCTTCAGGTAAAAGACCCGGCGGCCGGCCTTCATCATTTCCTCAATATCCCATCCATAACCCGCCACATCGTTGAAGAGGTTCAGCCAGTCCGGAATGGTCAGGGTGTCGGCGAAGGCGCACCAGCAGGCACTGTTCTCAAGGGCACCGAAGGTGATGGAGACGACAGCCGCTTCCGGCTTGTTCTCGTCGCTCCGGGGCTCGTTTCCCGTGATGTAATCGAACCCGATCTCCGGATAGTAGCGCGCCCCCATCTCGACGAACAACATGGGGTCCGCCACGTGGCAGGCCCCCCTGGCGCTCATCGCGTAGGTCAGGGCCATGCCGTGCCCGCCTCCCCGCGGGTCATGCATGGGCGCCTCCAGTCCCTTGCTGTGGACCGTGTATTCCAAACCCTTGCCGATCTTTTTTCGCGGCTGCCACACTGCCGTCGGCCAGGAGCTGTCCCAGATTGCCTTCTCTTCCGGCAATTTTCGGCAGGACCACGTTAATTACCGTCTCCATATCTCCCCAGTTCAAAGGAATACCGTCCGTGTCCTTCAGCGTCAAGTCTCCTTTTTCGAAGGCTTCCATGGCCCAGGCGATGGTCCCTCCCGCCGAGATCGTGTCAATGCCAAATTCATTGCAGACACGGCCTGCCTTACAGGCAGCGGCCAGATCGATAGAACCGATGAGGGTTCCAAACGAGACAATGGTCTCGTATTCCGGTCCCGGTCCCTCCGGCACTGCGAACGGTCCCTCCTTGACCTCAACGACCCGTTTGCAGGCGATCCCGCAAAACGCGCAGGCGCCGCGCTTTGTCAGGTACATCTCGCTCAGGGTGCTTCCGGCCAGGGCGTCCGCCGATTCCTCCCAGAAGTTGGATTGCCAGTTCTTCACCGGGACATCCCCGCTGTATACCCCGCCCGTCAGGTTCGCGGCCGTCCCGTCCTCGTGCATGACGGTTGCCGGCAGGGCCTCCACGAGCCGCTTGTTGAGATCCTTCCGGAAGGCTTCATGTCCGGCCTTGTTCGCCACCTCCATGTCCTTCCTGGAGGCCTTGACCACGATGGCCTTGAGATTCTTCGATCCCATGATGGCGCCGAAACCGGCCCGGCCCGTCGCGTGATGGCCGTCGTT
>JAFNGM010000186.1 GCA_017885225.1 Syntrophaceae bacterium
GCTGGTAGTCAGGGACATCAATGATAAAGGAGGCATCATGGGGAAAAAGGTGGAACTCCTTGTCGAGGACGATGTGTGCAAACCTGAAGTTGCCACCAATACTGCAACAAAGCTCGTTTCCAAAGGGGCTCACGCAGTTTTGGGACATATCTGCAGCGGGGCTACCAAATCAGCCCTTGGCATTTATAAGGAAGCAAAGATTATCGCGCTTTCCCCGTCCGCTACAAATACGGAACTGACGCAGAGTGGAAAATATCCCAATTTTTACCGGACCATCGGCTATGACAGGAACCAGGCAAAACTTGCAGTAGATTTTACCATTAAAAACCTTAAGGTAAGAAAAATCGCCGTCCTCCATGATAAAGGGGACTACGGAAAAGGATTCGCGGAAATAGCGCATAAATATATCCGCGATTCGAAAAAAGCGGACGTTGTCCTTTTTGAAGGCATTACTCCCGGCGCTGTTGATTACTCGGCGGTGGTGCAAAAAATCAAGCAATCCGGCGCAGACGCGGTAATATTCGGCGGTTATCACCCGGAAGCCGCCACCATAGTCTCTCAGATGCGAAAGAAAAACATGAAAACCCTATTTATTTCAGACGACGGGGTAAAAGACAACACTTTCATTAAAGTGGCAGGCAGATACGCCGAGGGCGTGTATGCAACGAGCCATAGAGATACGTCAACAAATCCCATGGCCATTGCTGCCATAGAGGCGCATAAGAAGATCTATGGTTCCGAACCCGGCGCCTTCTTCCTGAATGGCTATGCGGGCGCACAGGCCCTTCTCCATTCCATAAAGACAGCCGGTTCAACAGACTATGCAAAAGTAAGCAAAGCCCTCCGCACGCACCACGTGGAAACCCCCCTCGGGAAGATCAAATTTGACAACAAGGGAGATGCCATAGGCGTTGGATTTTCCATGTACCAGGTGAGGAACGGGGTATATGTGGAAGTAAAATAATAACAAACTCTTTAAAAGCCAAAACTCACCCACCCCTCCCTCCCCCGTCGAGGGGGAGGGATACAGGGAGGGGACTATTTCTGTGCATGACGACACCTTGAGGAGAAATCCTTTTTTTAACTAACTTTTACATAACATTTAGCATGGACTACTTTTCCGAACTCTTTGTCGGCGGCCTTACTCGCGGCAGCATCTATGCCCTCATCGCCCTGGGTTATACCATGGTCTACGGCATCATTGAGCTTATCAATTTTGCCCACGGCGAAATTTACATGATCGGCGCCTTCACCGCCCTGATTGTGGCGAGCGTTCTTACCATGTCGGGAATGAGTGGCCTTTCCGTTCTCGTGCTTGCGTCGGTAGTGGCTGTTATCTACTCCGCTGCATACGGATTCACGGTTGAGAAGGTTGCCTACAAGCCCCTTCGTCAGGCATCCCGGCTTTCCCCGCTTATCAGCGCGATCGGCATGTCCATCTTTCTCCAGAATTACGTCCTCCTTGCCCAGACCCCTGACTTTCTCCCCTTCCCCAACCTTTTGCCGGAACTTACAATCCTGGAACCGTATACCGGTCTCATAGGCTCCACAGAATTTATTATAATCGTATCTACGGCAGTGATCATGGTTCTCTTAACGCTGCTGATTAGATACACGCGCATGGGTAAGGCCATGCGGGCGACAGCCCAGGACAGAAACATGGCCATGCTGGTCGGCGTCAATGTAAACCGCGTCGCTTCCAACACCTTCATCATCGGGTCCGTCCTCGCTGCCATCGGCGGGATATTGATTGCCTCCCATATAGGACGGATTAACTTCTACATCGGCTTCATCGCGGGTATCAAAGCCTTCACCGCTGCCGTGCTGGGAGGAATCGGCAGCATTCCCGGGGCGGTACTGGGGGCTCTGGTATTGGGCTTCACGGAGAGTTTCGGCACAGGATATGTATCGAGCGATTATGAAGACGCGTTTGCGTTCATTCTCCTTATCCTGATATTGATATTCAAGCCCTCCGGGCTTTTAGGGCATACAACATCTCAGAAAGTATGAGCACATTGCACGCGACAAAATATTTAGAGGGGCTGAAGCACTCCGCTGTAATTTCATTGTGGTTCATGTTCCTCACCTTTCCGATCATGGTAATACGGGTAAATACCATTGAAAACATCATCGAATGGCGATGGATGAATTTGATATATATCGGATGCGGCAGTTTCTTTCTTTCATTCCTATGGCGCTCCCTCTCAGAGAGAGGAACACGTAAAAGAAAGCTGATTGATGCAAGGAACGGTGAAGACAGGTCTCTCGTTCAGCGAATCCTCGGCGAGCGAAAAATTTATCTTCCCGCCCTTGGAGTCATTGCTGTCTTCACAGTCATTTTTCCCTTTTTCTTTTCCACCTACCAGACATCCATCATGACTACGGCCCTCATGTATGTGGTCTTGGGGCTCGGTCTTAATATCGTTGTCGGTCAGGCCGGTCTTCTGAATTTAGGATATGTCGCCTTCTATGCAGCAGGCGCATATACTTACGCCCTCCTGTACCAGCATTTTGGTATCGGCTTCTGGATAGCGCTCCCCCTGGGGGCGCTCGCCGCAACTCTCCTCGGGATCCTTCTGGCATTGCCGGTGCTCCGCCTGCAGGGTGATTACCTGGCGATTGTCACTCTCGGTTTTGGAGAAATTACCCGCATTGTCCTGGAAAACTGGAACGAGTTTTCCTTCGGACCGAGCGGTATCTCAGGGATTCCCCGGCCCGGCCTTTTCGATATGGAGATGAGCCTTCACGAAGCTACGGTGTATTTGTATTTTCTTATGATACTCTTCTGCATAATCACAGTTTTTGTAGTAAACCGCCTGCAGAATTCCCGAATAGGGAGGGCACTGCTCGCCCTTCGTGAAGACGAAATTGCATGCCAGGCCATGGGCATCGATAAAACCCGTATAAAGCTGACCGCATTTGCCCTTGGTTCCACATGGGCGGGGCTCGTGGGGGTTGTTTTCGCAGCGAAGACCACCTTTGTCAACCCCGCAAGTTTTACCTTCCTGGAATCGGCAATGATCCTCTCTATTGTTGTTTTGGGCGGCATGGGGTCCATTCCCGGCATTATTATCGGTGCCTTTTTGTTGATCCTTCTGCCGGAATATCTCCGGGCATTCAGTGATTACCGGATGCTCATTTTCGGAATAATTATGGTAATCATGATGATCTTCCGCCCTCAAGGGATCATCCGCAGTGTCCGCAGAACCTACAAATTTCATAGGGAGGAGAAGTGAACTGCCGTCGGCTAAAGCCCATGGCTTCAGGATTCAAGGGGTCAAGCGATCAAGGGAGATTTTTTCTTAACTCCTCTCGAATCCTTGAATCCTCGACTCCTCGAACCCTTGTGGCACAAAAAAGCGAATTGGAGTCTTCACCTCAAGGCGAGAGTTTTTCTCCCAATCCCCAAGCAGGACAATAAATTATGGAACCCATACTCGAAGCAAAACAGCTCAGCATGAATTTCGGCGGCATAAAGGCTTTAGACCGGGTTGACTTCGATGTCCTTTCCGGAGAGATTACCGCTCTCATTGGTCCTAACGGCGCCGGGAAGACGACTTTTTTCAATTGCATCACCGGAATTTATGCTCCCACGGAAGGCGATATCTTTATTACCCCTCCCGGCGGCACGCGGCACAAAATAAACGGTCTCAGTATCCATAAAGTAACGGAAAGAGGGGTGGCCAGGACATTCCAGAACATCCGACTCTTCCCGGATATGACCGTTCTGGAGAACGTGATGATCGGCCGCCACTGCCGTACCCAGGCAGGAATCCTGGGCGCCATCCTCAGGGATAATTCAACGAGAGATGAAGAAGAAGCCATAGTCGCAAGAAGCTATGAAATCTTAGAAAAGATAGGTATCTCAGAACATGTCAACATACTGGCGAGAAACCTCCCTTATGGAATCCAGCGGCGCCTGGAAATTGCACGGGCCCTTGCCACAGATCCGTTCCTGCTCCTCCTGGATGAACCCGCGGCCGGCATGAATGCGCAGGAAACAAAGGAGCTTGAGACATTGATTATGAGCATCCGTGACGAAGGGAAAATCTCCATCCTCCTTATTGAGCATGATATGCGGCTGGTCATGAGTCTTTCGGATTGCGTACATGTGATGGACTACGGTGAAATGATCGCCCGGGGAACCCCTCAGGAAATCAGGGAAAATCCGGCAGTAATAGAGGCCTATCTTGGAGAAGATGTCGGG
>JAFNGM010000187.1 GCA_017885225.1 Syntrophaceae bacterium
CCTCCGGCGCTCTACTCTCGGCACATTGAAAACGTCCATGAAGAATCTCATGTTTTCGTCAACGGTCAGGTCATTATAGAGCCCGAAACGCTGGGGCATATACCCGATCAGAGGTTTAACCCTATGTTTATCTCTTACTGCATCGTGGTTGTGGATCATGATTTTTCCGGAGACAGGCGGGATCATGGTAGCCACCATTCTCAGGAGAGTGGATTTGCCCGCCCCGTCTGATCCTACAAGACCGCAGATGGTTCCCTCCTCTACAGAGAGAGTAACGTCCCGCACTGCTTCCACCTCACCGAAACGCATGGAGACATTCTCAACAGATATGAAGTATCCCTTGTTCATGTCCATTTTTACTGATCTCCGATTCCCCCTCCCTTGATGGGAGAAACACCAATTACCTTCCCTCCCTTGATGGGAGGGACAGAGGGAGGGTGAGCAGATGCCCCCTTACCCCCTCCCCTTGCCCCCTCCCACCAGGGGAGGGGAGAGTTATAGTAGGCAATCACCGCAGCCACGCGTCCGCCGGCATGCCGGTCTTTAGTTCCAGATCGGGATTAGGGATGGAAACCTTCACCAGATACACCAGTTTTACCCGTTCTTTTTTAGTCTGGATAATCTTTGGGGTGAACTCCCCTTCCGGTGAGATAAAGGCAACTTTTCCTTTATATGTTTTATTGGGAAAGGTATCAACCTTGATGTCCACGTCCTGTCCCGGTTTGACCTTGGCGATTTCCGTCTCATCGATAAATATCTTAAGATCCACTATGGAGAGATCAGCCATGGACAACACCTCGCGGCCTGTGGTTACCACCTCTCCCGGTTCAACATTTCGACTGGTGATAATCCCGTTGAAAGGGGCCAGCAACCAGGCATAGTGCAGTTGAATGTCGGACTGTTCCATTGCGGCTTTCGCCTGTTTGGCCTGGGCATTGGCAGCTTCGATTTCTTTCTCGGTTGCTTCGATATTCTTCAGATTACTCTTTGCCTGTCTCAGTGCTGCTTCTCTGTCATCAAATCGGGATTTTGCATTATCATAGCTGAGCTTTACGGCGTCCCTTTCCTTTTCCGTAACGACACCCTGCGTGAAGAGCTGTTCATATCGCCGGTAATTCTTCCTGGCATCTTCCATGGTATCTTTCGCACTGGTCATATTTGCCTCAGACCGTGCCACATCGGCGGGCAGGGTATTTTTATAAATACTCAAAAGAGTTGAAAGCTGCTCGCGCGTTTTGATCGACCTGTCAAGATTAGCCTCCGCCTGATCCTTGCGTGATTGGAGTTCCGCGGGCTCGAGCTCGGCGAGGAGTTGATTCTTCGTGACGACGTGGCCCTCTCTGACTGCGACATTGACGACGCGGCCGCTTACCTGAAAGGCGAGGTTGGCCTGGGTTGCCTCAATTGTTCCGGAATAGTACATTTCGCCGCGCTGTGATTGCCACTGTCCGAAATAAACCAGCGCGCCCACACCCGCGAGGAGGAGCACAAAAACTATGATGAGAATCTTTTTCTTCACGGCGACACCTCCCGCGCCCCCATGGCCCTTTCCAATCGGGCCATACTGATGTTGTAATCGCTGAGTGCATTGAAATAATCCGATTTTGCTCTTGTCAGAAGCGTCTGGGCGTCCAGAACGTCCGTAGAAGTTCCCACCTGTTCATGGTATCTTTCCCTGCTGATCCGGTAATTCTCTTCCGCCTGCTCTATGGCCTTTTGTGTCACTGCCAATTGCTTCTCTGCCTCGTGGAGGGTCAACCATGAATTTTTTACTTCGAGTGTGACTTGATCTTTTATATTTTGAAGTGCATACGCTGTCTGATTTTCACGGGAACGGCTCGCGTCAACACGGTTCTTTGTCCTGCCCCATTCCCAGAAGTTCCAGCTCGCCACACCCATTACATACCAGTACTCCTGGTCTTTGTAGAGACTTCCGGAAACTCCCGGCGTATCCCCAAATCGCTCGTAGTGGCCTACGGCATTTATCGTAGGGAAATATTCGCTTTTTGTCAGATCGACCATTTTCTGTGACTGTTCGACCTTCATCGTATAAGACTTAATCTCCGACCTGTTTTCCAGGGCACGCTTCAGACATTCGTGAAGTGATTGAGTAAAAGGCTTCAGCGTCAGCATGTCTTCCAATGTTGTGGGGGTATTGATTTCTCTCCGGAGTACCGTATTGAATTTCGATTTTGCCATTTCTACAGAATTTTCCGCTTTAACGAGATTTTGCCGGCCGTTGGCAAGCTCAACCTCGGCACGAAGGAGGTCATTCCTGGGAATGACACCGACATCAAAAAAATCCTGGGCCATCTTGCGGTGCGCCTCCAGCTGTTCAACTGATTGTACCGCGACACTGTGCAGCCTTTCCGACTTCAGCACATTAAAATATGCAATCTTGACCTCCTGCACAATATCCTGGGCAACCGTGCTTTCGTCCGTTGCCGCGATTTCTGCACCAATCCTGTTCGCGTGATAATTCGCCACAATACCCCCGCCGGCAAAGAGAGGCTGCTTCACCTCTATGGCCCAGGTATAGTTGTCCTGTGTTCCTATGGGCATTGTAAATGGCCGTGAAGACGGTAATGATGGTAACGTCATAGTCGTGGTCGGCTGTTCGTTTTGTCTCGTATAGCTGTAAGATGTGCTGAATTTTGGCAGAAAGTTCGTAAACGCCTCCTGCTTCTGGGCTTCAGCACCCCTCACTCCTTCTCGTGCCGATTGAATCAGGACGCTCTGCTTCAGGGCAAGATCAATGCTCTGCTGGAGAGTCAGTTTTTCCGCCGCGAAAGCACTCTGAATAAAAGCAAGGAAAAATAATAGTATTGCAGAAAATATTAGGCAATAATTCTTTGCTCGCATATCCTTTCATCCTTTCACTTTTTCACAGCCTTTAAAATGAGTTTTTCTATTTCCCTGACAATGTCGCCGGATATTTTATCATCCAAATTCCTTATAGCAGGCGGGAGCCAGTCATACCTTGTCCTGATCGGCGCACTGGTCTTATAGGTGATAATCGCCCCGATGACCATANNAATCCTTTTTCCTTGCCCTCTTGAAGGATGTCCCTGAGCAAGCCCACGATGCGGAATATATCCCGCGCCACTACTTCCGGGAGATGCTTGCCGCCCGAGGCCACTTCACGCATCATGATGGGGGCTACTTGCGGATTTACGTCGATGTTCCTGGCAAACGTGCGTATATATATCCTCAATTTTTCTTCCGGATCCTCTACGTCTTGTATCTTACGGGCAATCGTCTCCGCAGTATTGCCGATCACGTTGCTGATTACTTCGGCATAGAGCGTTTCTTTGTCGCCAATATGGTAGTAGATCGTGGCTTTGTTGACTCCGGCACGGTCGGCAATCTCATCCATCCGCGCCCCGGCAAACCCGGCCTCCGAAAAAACATTTGCCGCCGCTTCAAGTATGCGCAGAAACGTGTTGCTCCTTTTTTCCTCCGATGGTGGAAGGTTCACTTACATATCTCCGCGATGCACTCAAATGTTAACTAACCAGTTAGTTAAACTACTTGGTAAATACCATACACATTTTCACTCTGTCAAGATATTAGTGACGAATATTTGGGAAGACCATAGCCAGGAAAATGAGAATAGTTTTTTCTGCACGTTTCCCAGCTCTTTGCTGATGCACCATACCATGATGGCGAGGTTCTGGAAGGATTGATGGACCAGGGCGGTTATTATGAAAGATCATATTATGTGATAGAGGTCACGGAATCTGCCACGCATATGTGGTTATCTGAAATCAAACTATTTTAAAAAGGTTTCGGGGGTGCTGGCAAAGCTTTCACGTTTTTCCTCTCAGAAACAGGGACAGTAAAAGGGGCGCTACTGTCCCTGTTTTATTTTGGCCGGATGGCACACAGCAGTGGGAACTCTTGCTCCCACCGCTTTTTTATGAAAGGTAAACAGCTGAGCCGTCAAAAATGCGGCGCTATAATGAAAAATGTGATACAAAGCAGCTATGTCGAATGAAGCGAGAAGCAACGATTAGGGCTAAATCTTGATCGGAGGAACTATGGGTAAGGTTCTTGCGTTCAGAGGACGAGGAGAGAATTGTACCAACTGCTGGTATTATAGTCCCCACCGTAATGATTATTCAGGAAATACCGACTCTTCAATCGGATATTGCCGGCATCCCGTTCGTACAAAAGATGCCGCTCCGACTTCCCTTTTGATTACACAGCGGGGTTTGAATTGTAATCCTGATAAATGGTGTCCCAAATACGTGCATGTGAATTCACCTGCAATGAAGAAATTGCAGTTCGTATCGGGCATAAAATTTGTGTTTTTATGCATGCAACAGCGCCTGAAAAGGTATGCTGCCGAAATCGAGAACGCTGAAGAATATGTTGAATTGGTAGATCAATTTTACCAGGAAAACAGGAAACTCATGACAATCAATCAGTACAAAGCCGCAAAAAGAGATCCCCGGTATTTTGTATCTTTAATCGAGGAGATTACTGAATATTATACACACAAGAGCAAAAATCGAGGGCCCTTGTCTGGGGCTTAAGAGGCACGGATGAGACTGATACACAAAACCTGACGTGATAAAACTGTCTTTCACATATCCGGGATATGCATTCTGTAGCTGGGGGTAGGAAAGCGCGCCTTCGGATTCATAATCCCCATAGCCTTCCTGATAAAAAACTACATTATCTTCTTAAGGAAGCTCACTTCAACCCTCCCGGAGCAAGAGTGGTGAGAAATATTTTTTATCGGTGAAAATCACCGTTTTTCACTTATGTATCGGATATGATACGCGTGGTGAGGAAATCATCATATTTTCAGTCTCTCATGCAACAGTCCGTAATTAATTATGATTTATCATACAGTGCATGATAAAGACACGTCTGGTATAGTAATTGCTGTATGGTCTCACAACAATATTCATTTTTATAGAACTTAATGTGTGAAATAAAGGGGGTGATCATACGGATAAGGTAGTGATAAAAAGATGGATGGATTCTCTTTTAAAACTTATTGAAGACCGAATATTCCCGAGAAAAGAAAGACTGTGTCTCGTGCCTCTCACAAAAAAGAGACAGGACAGATTTTACGGTGATGAAGAAGATGATCACTATTTTCGTGATAAATAGTGGCGCCACTTCAATCTTTTGCGCTGATTCTACACGCGCGATTTCTCCCTGCAATCTGGATCCCCTCCACGCTGAGTAAAAAGAGATGGGGCAAAGGATTACTCCTTTGCCCCATCTTTATTTGAGATACACGCTATCGCAATTTATCTTCAATGCGTTTTGGGTTGAACCCTGAAATCACTTCACCGTCAATGACAATGATGGGTACTGCTTTCCGGCCTGCGATACGGTATATATCTTCTGCTTCCTTTCGGTTCGTGTTGACATCGATTTCCTGATAGCGGATTCCTTTTCGCGAAAGAAACTCTTTCGCCTGGCGGCAGTATGGTCACGTCGTGTTTGTGTAAATGGTAACATCCTTCTGTCGAACCGCGGGAGGCTGTGTGGCTGCGGTTTTCCTATCTGTTGCTGTTGCCGTCTCTTCCGGGGCAAACGTGCTTTTCACTTCTCCCTGATGGGCAGATGAATCCGGGGGAGTATCGGATAAGTATACATTTCCGTCCTTGTCTTTCCACTGGTAAAGCTCCCCCGCCTGAACTTGCGAAATGGCTGCCAGATTCGTTATGGTAATGAATAATAACAGGCAGGCAGAGATTTTCACAATCATTAGAGGACTTTTAAGATCCATGAGTGTACCTCTTATGGAAAGCAATTATTTTACCGACATCACTATACATAATATAAGATCGAGAATCAAAAAGAAATAGCGTACAAAACAATCCCAATCTAAGGCGCGCAGGAAAGCAGTATCAGCAGGGTGTACAAAAGGGAGTTTTTCCCCAAGGGAAGGGGAATACTTACTCAGCAGGGGAGCACTATTTTTTCAAAGCATTTTAGCAAGATATTGTTATTACATAGTAATACTTTTTTTTACGTTCTGGAATGTATTTTGCAAAATTATAGTAAAATTAAAAGGAAGGAGGTGATGATCAAAAAAATTAAAAGCTTACATCTCCTGTTTTTCAGCGATCAATAAATTAAAGCATGGTCAATAATCTCTTAGTCCTAGGCTGCCAAAGCTTATCACGGGGTTCAGTATTACGATCGCAAATGAAATACCAATTAAATGATTGAGAGGAGGTGGTACAGACGCAGGTTTTTTCGAAAAAGGGTGAACAGATTGCATTCAATTTTCATCTATGACTATTAACAAGGAGGAAAATCTATGAAAACCAATCGTATTCTTAACACACGCAGCAGGATCATCAGTCTGCTCGCATTCCTGTTTGCGTTCATGTTTATCTTCAGTGGGATAGCTTACAGCGCGGGTGAAAAATTCCATGATATTAGCAAGCTCAGACTACCGACAAAACTTCAGGAGTTGGTAAAGAATAAACCAAGAGTGAGCGAACAGACACTCAAATTGTATAGAATGCATCAGGGGAGATATCTCTTCCAAGTATTACCGGGAGAGGAAGTACAGCTCATCCCACCGGAATTGATGGAATATACACCAACCAAAGCGCAAATAGATCAGTCTTTGCAGGTTGCCCCCAATGTTCTAAAGTATCAATCATACTACAAATCTATGAAGCGCGTAACACTCGTTCCCATATGCGCCGCTACGATTGACCACAGTGCGAAGCAAACACCTATTAAAGATCAGGGCAGCCGAGGCACATGTGTTGCACATGCTGCGATGGCAGGGTTGGAGGTTGGATACGGTTCGACTGCGCTGAATTTATCCGAGAACTATGCGTATTACAAATTCCTCGGCAGCAACCCGGCGATTGTGTGCGCAGATCCGGGGTTGAAGACGATTGATGCAGCAGACCTGATGACTGTAAACAAAATGAGTGAGGAAAGTTGCTGGCCCTATGTAGGAACACTTTCAGGGTTAGGGTGTGCGACTCCAAGTGGCTGGCCGGTTGGTGCATGTGCAGCCGTTGCCAAATATCAGGTGACGAGCCACAAGAAAATCTGGAGGCTTGATACGCTTACGTCAGATGAAGGGGAATATATCAACAATCCGAAATATCTCGAGAGCATTTTATGCGCAGGTCACGAGATTGTTGCGGGATTCCATGTTGCCGGCTGGCCCTCTGGCGCAAAAGGGATCATTGATGTGACAAGTGGTTCACCTATTCAAGGCGGACACGCAATGCTGATAGTCGGGTATGTCCGTACCACTGACCCGAAGCATGGTGGCGGGTATTTCATCCTCAAGAACAGTTGGGGCACCAATAAAGGTCAGGCCGGTTATGTCTATCTCACGTATGACTACATCCGTACGTACGCGAAGTATGGATTTTACATTACGAGTGTCCTCCTCCCTAAAAAACCTGATTTGACAGTGACTATTTTGGGGCCGGCAACAGCAAAACCGGGGCAGAATCTTGGAAAGTCCATTAAAGTGAAATTGACGAACAAAGGAACTGTAGCGGCAAAAAACGTTGTGATAGACCTTGTGATTAGCAGTAACAGCACTGTTCCTGTAAAGTTCGCCGTATACAATCCGAGTTACTCTGATGATGTACTTTTAAAGGGAGGCCGTGAAAATGTAGCTTCTATTGCGCCTGGTGCGACAATAGATGTGACGCTAAACGGGACAAACCAGATTCCTGCAAATACGAAACCAGGTAAATATTACCTCGGAGTTGTTGCTGATCCGGGGAAAACGATTGACGAGCTGAATGAGGGTAATAATACTGCTACAACACCCATAACCATACAGTAGTATACGAATGTTCAGATAAAATTCTGTGCGGGAGAAAGCTCCTTAATCTATGACAAAATGTTGATCTATGATTAAGGGGCTTTCTTTCTAAATTTCAATGGAACAATGTTATTTTTTTCTCACCATTGCGTGTACATGCTAAGAATGTTATAATGGATCTACGAGGAAAAATATTATAGACGTTTATGAAGGTGATGATAACAAAAAGCATTTTTCAACAACACAGAGGAGAAATATACCGTGAAACATAAATATCTATTACCGCTTGTGAGCGTCATCGCCTTACTATTTCTTGGTTCATCAATGTTATATGCCACCGGAGGAATTGTGGAAAAAAGAAGTTTCGTTATTGTATCGCATGACCATCGTGAGACCATTCATGTAGCAGTAGGGGATATAGTGCAATTCAACGCGAAGAATCTACCATTGATTCCGGATAATCTAAGTAAATCGTTTGATGTCAGCTATGACAGAGAATTCATCCGTGTGATTGCCAATATTCCCTTGGATGTGGAAGGACCGATGGGACGAGAAGTGTATGTGAAACCCCTAAAGCCAGGAAAAACTCAGTTTAAAATCCTCCTGCTTGAGGGTAAAACCACAGTTGAGGAATATGTCTTTACTCTGCAGATAAAATGACCCGCACGTGAAAAGCGAGTCTGAAATACAGGCTCGCTTTTCTCCTGATTGTACGCCGTCAAATAAACATATCAAAGTATGTCAAGCGAGGCTCTGAGTCAAATTAAGGGCAGACATTGATAAGCTTATACCGCTATCGGGAGTTCCTCCGTAAAAGTAAAAGCTCCATATATTTCATGGCATTTCCTGTTCTTTTTGTATGTCAATATGTCAAAAATTCTTGACGTTCGGCATGCACTTCAGTAGTATTGAACCACTCTAAGAGTGAATCCCCGAATCACGCTGAATCCTGTTATACACCATAGCTTAATACAAAGGGAGTATACATCATGCAACGTTGCCGGACACTTCTCATTATTGCCGCAGTACTACTTCTGATGGGAACACCTGTTGCCGTGTCTGCAGCCGAACAAGGGATAACACCACCGGGAGCCTATGATTTTCAAAATAGAGAACTGAAGGCGCCGCCAAAAATTTCGATGAAACTGATGGTTCTGCGGAATCGAATTGCTGCCCAGAAATTGACCTACGAGGTTGGCTATACGGCAGCGATGGATTTCGCGCTGGAACAGATAACGGGATTGTCTGTCCCGGCCAATTTTGAACAGGAGCTCCAATCCCGGAATGTACTTGCCGCTCGACGTCTCAAAGAATTGCCGGCAGTGACCGCACCCTCATGTTCGAAAGCGGCACCCAATATTGACTGGAGAAAAATGGGTGATGTCGCACCGGTGAGGGATCAGGGAGCATGCGGCAGCTCCTGGGATTTCGCGACTATCGGTTCCTTTGAGGGGAGCTGGCGTACAATAAACAATGAAGCCATTCGCACCTCCGCGCAGGATGTTCTTGACTGCAGCAACGGGGGAAACTGCGGCAGTGGCTGGTGGGCGTTCGATTATCTTGTTCACAAAGGAGTTTCCGCGGAGGGCATGTATCCATACCATCAAGCGCGAGGAACATGTAATAATACCGTAGCTCGACCCTACAAGGCAGATACCTGGGGATATGTGGGAACAGATCATACTATTCCCAGTGTGGCGGCCATGAAAGAAGCGCTCTGTACATACGGGCTGCTTGCCGTTGCTGTTCACGCTTCAGACGCGTTTGCAGCGTATACGGGCGGTGTCTTTAATGAAAAAGCTGCCGGTAAGGTCAATCACGGCGTGACCCTTATCGGCTGGGATGACAGCAAGAATGCGTGGCTGATTAAAAATTCCTGGGGAACGGGATGGGGAAGTACCTGCGATTACGGCACAGAGCGCGGTTATATGTGGATATCATATAACAGCAATTCCATAGGATACGCCGCGGCATGGGTTAAAGCCAAAGCAAAACCGAAACCCATGACCGAGGAGTGCGTTTCCTTTAATCACAGAACTGCAGCGGTGAAAAAGATCGATAACAGCTGGAAAATCGTAGACGGTGATCACTCGATATTCAATTTCGGAAAAAATCAGGCTGCGGCAAACCGGTCATTAAAGGTCATCAAGTTTTACAAGATGAATAGATCCTGCTCTGTGGGGCGTCCCGATCCCATCTTCAATTATTTCCTGGTCGGGAACAGCGCTCCCGGAGGCACTATGAGCGGCCAGGACTGCATAAAATTTAATCCCGACGCCATCCAGATCAAGGAGATTGACAGTCAATGGAAGATCTTCCACGGCAATAAGGTGATGTATGATTTCGGGAACAAAATCGACGAAGCGTATCACACGTTTCACATGATCAAGAAATACGGTTTCACTCATCAGTGCTATGTGAAAGGACCGAAACCTCCCTTCCATTATCTGCACAAATAAGACAAAAATAACAACCCCCCGGTGTACTGCACAGGGGGGTTGTTTCTTAGAACTTCAATATTCAGCGTATATTTTTTTATTTTGAAGAAATCACGACTTTGGCATCGCACAGATAATCATTGCCGTGCATGGTGGTTTCACGAATTGTGCGGACGGCGTCGGGTCCGATGACGATCATGTTTTCCTTCGTAACACTTTCTACAGGGATCACCACCGCATTTTCCCCGATATAGGGATTTTTCCTGGCCTGCTCCTCGTTATCTGCATAGCGTACAACACCGTAACTGCGGATTACTCTTGGAATTACGTTCTTGACAGAATAAACGGTGATTTGCTTGTTTTCACCTGTCGCAGTAATAATGACGGGGAGCAACTGACGCTCGAATGGCTGACCCTCGAGACTGAAAATCACCCCTGTCACGGGTTTGCTTGAATCGTATTTTATATTCTTTTTGGGGGTTTCAGGTGGCACGAGTATCATTTGTGGTGTGAGCCTGTCGCGGGGCACGTAAGGAGGTTCACTTCTATGACCTATATTTAAAGCAGTGATGAGAGAGGAATCCGTGCGGCATCCCTCCACATTCATGCTCAGGCACACCCGCATCTCTACAGTTGCAAGGGGAACATTTCCTTCCCATTTCACATCCCGCTTCACGATCTGGGCGCCTCTTATGACACCTTCCACGCGGCTGTTTATAATATCTTCTTTCACCATGAGATTCTCAACGGTAGTCCTGGAGTCTATCTGTACACCTTTCAGGGTTTCAAGGAGGGTCCTCTGCGCAACGAGCTCTGCAGCCCTCATGGATTTCAATCTGTCCTTTATCTTGTTTCCGCTGGGGTCGGCCGTGCCATTGCCGATGGCGCTGATATAGCCCTGAACCCAGTTAATTTCACCGGATTTCATCTCTTGTGCCGACAGGATGGGTGCGAGGCAAAAAGACAGTGCCACAACCAGTAACCCCGAAAAAAAGATTATTTTCCTCGTCATTTTTACCTCCTGATTCAAACCCTTTGCAGATCCTTATAGAACTTTCATAAATAAGAATTATCTATCCCCGTACTCGTCTCACGTTCCTTCACCCGCGAGAATAACCGCCTTCACTGGGTCGGCTGCAATGGCGGTATCTGTACCGGCGGAGTTTGTGTCGTAGAAGGATCGGACACTGTGGGCTGCGGTACCACAGGAGTTTGCGTCGTAGAGGGATCGGGAACTGTGGGCTGGGGTACCACGGGAACAGTCGTGGTTGTAGGATAAGCGTCAGTCGGCTGAACTGTCAGGGTAGATCCCGTAATGGCAAAAAACTCTGACTTTTCCCTGGAACTGTTTCCTGCGCCATCAGTGGCCTGGACGACAGCTTTATAGTTCCCGTTAACCAGGCTAAAGGTCTTCGATGTGCCCTCCCAGCTCTTTCCCGTGGCGGTTACAGCATCCTGCTGGACAAGATTTCCCGTGGCATCGACAATCTTGAAGGTCACCCCGTTCAGCGCTTTGTCGTCGCTTGCCCTCGTGCCGATGGTCACGCCGTCTGTCCCGACACGGGTGATCTTAATGTTCCCCAGAACCGGCGGCATGTCGTAGCGGTCCATCACGCCGATAACCCTGTCAAGTATTTCAACCCCTGTACTTGCCGTCGTCGTTCCCGTCGATGGTTGTGTCGTTGTTGGTGCCGACGGTGATGTCAACGCACCCTGGCCCCATTGATCATCGTCTTTTTTGGCTTTCACGATCTGTACTTTACCTGTCACCAGATCGCTCTTTAGCCTTGCGTCGTCTTCCAGTTGAATGACAAAGGCGAGAGCTTCTTCCGCAAAGGCGGGATCAAGCTCAACGACAGCGTTCACCTCACCGGAATACCCGTCCCGGGTTCTCCTGTTGTCGTACTCGTCCACCTTGATCTC
Source organism: Syntrophaceae bacterium (assembly GCA_017885225.1). Classification (GTDB taxonomy): domain Bacteria; phylum Desulfobacterota; class Syntrophia; order Syntrophales; family UBA2185; genus UBA2185. Next base: position 12,142 of record JAFNGM010000187.1, read on the forward strand.
TTTCTGCTCCCTTCCGGTGAAGATTTTCACCATCACCACAGGGTTCTCCGCTTGCCAGGCTACACGAAAGCGTACGGTCCTGCTGACGTACGTTTCGTCATGGCTGACAATGGTCGGCTTTTTTGCAGCGTATGCACCGCAGGGAGTCAGTAAGAATAGCGCCAATAGAGTTATTCCCAATAGCAAAAGCGGTCGTTTCATTGCACAACTCCTTTTATTGGATAGAATTACTCCTGTTATTACAAATCATCCGGCATTACCTGTTTTATCTTGAAAGATTCATCTACAAGGGAAATTCTCGCTTCCCATTTCTTAGACTGCAAGGTGTCGGAAAGTTCAGCGTCAATGATGGCAATATTGACCTTCTGCCGTATTATCCTGTCCGTGACAGGATCAAGCCTTGAGTAGACAACGCCGCTGAAGTTCTGACAGTCATCTACTTTCGGGAAACCGGGGAAGGCGATGTTGAGGGATTTTTTCTTCGGGTCTGTGGACTTCAGTTCCACGATCCAGGCAGCCGTCATGTCCTTGCTCAGTGCATCGGCGCGATCGCATGACCAGAGAAGATTTCTCGGCAGGGACTTGCTCGCACCCGGTTCTATGTTCTGCAGCCTGGCTTTGACGAATATGGCGGCTTTAGAAAAGTCAACAACCTTGTCGAGTTCGAGGGCGATATTTCCGGAATCCTGCACGGAATATGACCTTTGATCAATCATGTGAAGTTTGTAGGCCACCACCAGCCCATCACCTTCCGTCCCTTTCCTCGCCTGGGACCCTATTTCTGCCAAGGCTCCCGCTGTTCCTATTTTCAGTCCCGCCGAGGCCTGAATGCCTGCCTTGCTGGCTTTCTCCTCCTTTATCTTGAAATTCGCCAAACGCAGAGCCTCTGTGATGTAAGGTGTCTTCGGTTCAAAGGGTATGTCCGCAAGTGAAACAGGCGAAATTATTTCTACGCCTTCCAGAGCCGCTTTCTTGACGCCTCCACCGGATGCGCCTATTTGTCCACCAGGTCCGATAATACTTTGCCCTCCGAGAGCGATTCCTCGATTATACGCAAAGTCCTGCTGAACGTTGTTGAAGGATTTCTCCTTCTTGATACGGATGTCCGCCGTTCCCGGGTCTTCAACAGGTCCGAATTGCTTTGACCACGCGCTGCCAATGTAATGGCGATCAATAGGCTTTTTCGGAATGAAATACTCTTTTTCCGCGACACCCTCTATGCCCTTCTGGTGGCTTTCCAGGGCCGTGCCCGATGCACAGCCTGTAATCGTGAGCGCGGCCATCAAAAGGGCGGCAATGATGCAATGTAGTATGATACTGCTGGTTTTTTTGAAAGTTCTCTTATCCATGACTGAACCTCCTAAGAAAATGTTACTCTTATGACAACTTCAGGATGTATTGATGGGTTCTTTTTATTACGCCGAAACAACCGTCTCCATAACTGCTCATTTCATAGATGAAAAGCGTTTTTTCCGGTAAAGTACAGGTATTGTAAAGAAGCCTGAAGAAATCGGACTGGGAATGTCCTGTGAGCGTTAGGGTCACTCAAGTCATTATCAATAATTCATATAAATTAGATATTTATCTCATGTGTTACCGCTTGTCAAGGATCTCTTTGATATATCTTGTTCCCTCTTTATCAAGAGTATAGGTGAAGCAATTTTGTATGTCAATATAAACTATACGTTATCGCAGAAGCAGCCGGGAAGTTTTGGAGTGGACGAAAGGAGAGGTTATTCCCGTCACAACAACTGGAGAAGAAACCTCGATTCCCCCTTGTCGTGGAGCTCATGGAGAAAGGGGCCCCAGATGAGCGCCATCCTCTCCCTGCCGCGCGATTTCGACGCGCCGATGGCGCCGGCGGCGACAAGATACTTGAACATAGTCGGGTATTTCTTGGACGAGCTTGTCAATATTTCTTCCGCGGCGGCGGCCATCCCCTGAGCATCCCGGCGCCCGACGGCCTTGAAGAGAGCAATCCACTGCTTTTCTGCTTTTGTGAGGCTCTTTGCGTTCGGCGCCGACTCCAGATACTTCCAGATGGCATCGAGCTCCCCCGTGGTGAGGAAAGGTGTGATGAAGGATCCTGTGTTGTAAAGCGCCATGAGCCGCTCCGTATCGTCAGTCTTGGTCTTCTGTTCGAAAAGCAGCTTCTTGAGGAGGACGGCATTTTCCCGGATTGCCGTCGGCATCTGCAGATATTTAATAACATCGAATGTTCCCGTCTCGTAGTAATCGCGGATTCCCATAGCCGAAAAAGCCATGAGGGTCGGTCCGAAGGAAAGGGTCGGCGTGATGTCCGTCTGAAGGTCTCCCTTCGGGGAACCGGAGAGAATTTCAAAGGCCGGAATCGGCACATGGGCGTACATCAGAAGCTCCGTGGCTTTCGCCTTGAGAAAGCGGGCCCTGGCCGCGTTCCGGTCAAGGAAAGGGTCGTAGTCTGAATTGGCCGGGATTCGAGATCTTTCAAGAAGCCCGTGAAGGACTTTCCGGTCGCCCACCTTGCGGAACTCGATGTCCTGGACGGAGCGGATTGAGATGCGCTCAAGGGCCTCCGCGATTTCCGGGACCCGCAATACACCGGGATCGGGAGGCGGTAAGATTCCTTGCTTTTTCGCCACGATGAGGATATCCCCGGCGTTGGGGGCGTAAACGACGTAATCGGGGAAAGACGCGGATACCGCCTTGAGGACTGAAATCACCAGGGTCATGTCGATCTCGTAGAGCTGCATCCACTGGACGAAGAGGCCGTCGTCGGCGAGGTGTCGCCGGATCTGGCGGTAAAATTCAACGGAAAAAAGGCCCGCCACGCCGCTCACCCAGGGATTCGACGGTTCAGAGACGATGATGTCGTACTTCCGGGCGGTCGCGGAAAAAAAGCTCTTCGCGTCATCAATGTGGATTCTGCTTCGAGGGTCTTTGAATCCTCTCTCGACACGCCAGCTGAAGAATCGCGCGGCCTCCACCATTTCCCGCTCGATTTCGATCGTATCGACTTCCGTAAGCTCCGGATACAGGAGGAGAGTGTGGGTCGTGAGGCCGCACCCCATGCCGATATTGGCGACTGTTTTCGCCCGCGGATGCAGGGACAGGGGGATAACGGCGGAAAGAATCATCGTGTCCTCGTCTCCTATGGCCATGCCTTCTATGTCCATGTTGATTCCGGCATCCACCTTTCCGTTCGTCCGGACGGCCAGTATTTCGTCTCCCTTGGTCACACTGACGGTGGCCGTTTTCCCGTCCCTGTGGAAAAGGACTTCTGAATCCTGGGGGGAAAGAAGGTTCCCGTTGCGATACACGCCGGAGGCCATCTTGTAGGTGTCGAGATGCGCCAGGAGCGCCGTGGAGACAAGAACAGCGGCGACGCCTGCCGCCGCGAAGGCGGGATGGAGCCTCCGCCCCGGCTCACTGCCTGCTCCCCAGAGAAGCACAATTCCAAGGACGGCATCTATAGAGGCGCCGGCGATAATTATACCCTTGAGCCCGATGAAAGGGAATCCCACATGGATGCCAAGGAGGACACCTATGATGGCCCCGATCGTATTCGCGGCATAGACGGTCCCGATGCTGCGCTCGCCGTATCCCCGCCGGAGAAGGACGAAGGTGATGAGTGGGAGGGTCGTCCCCGCGCAGAACGTCGCGGGGAGCATGACGGCGAGGGCGAGGCCATGGCTGACGAGATTAAAGAGGACGTATCCCCCGTCGGACTTCTCGAGAGATTCAAGGGCGATCTGCATGGCGCGAAAGGTAATCCCGTAGGTAAGCAGCGTCGATAAGGCAAAGAGCCCCATGGCAATCTGCAGCCAGCCGAGAAAGCGCACAGGCGCGGCGAGGCGGTCGATGCGCCGCTGGATCCAGAGGCCGCCGCACGCGAGCCCGAGGATGAAGGCGCAGAGCATAAGCTCAAAGGCATGGGTGGAGCTTCCCAGGACGCGGCTGAGCCCCCCGCCCCCGCCGCCCCCGCCGCGGCCCGCCGCCGCCCCGGC
>JAFNGM010000188.1:0-5977 GCA_017885225.1 Syntrophaceae bacterium
AACAGCGATATTACAAAAATCCAGATCAACGATTATGTGCAACTCCCGCCCAGAGAGAAAGATGTCTACAAGGGAAGTATGGGAGAGATACTTTTCATTGCCGGCGCAGCATCCTACTTCGGCGCACCGTATTTTTCCGCCTTGTCCTTCCTCAAGGCCGGCGGAGGTTATGCCCGTTTGGCCGCACCCGTATCCATAACACCGTTCCTTGCCGCGAAAGGAAGTGAGATCGTTTTTATTCCCCAGAAGGAAACAAAATCCGGCAGTATCTCGATTGATAATAAAGACAGTCTGGTGCAACTCTCGGAAAAGATGGATATGGTGGTCATCGGACCGGGTTTATCCCTGGATACGGAGACGCAGCAACTGGTCAGAGAACTCGTGAGGACGATCAAAAAGCCTCTCCTCCTCGACGGGGACGGCATTACGGCTCTTGCGAATGAGCTGGAGATGATCAGAGAAAGAAAAGGAGCAACTATCCTTACCCCCCATTTGGGTGAAATGGCCCGCATTACCAAGAAAGATGCCGTTGAAATCAACCGACAAAAAATCGATATCCTTCAGCTTACCGCCATGTCACTCCATGCCATTATTGTTTTGAAAGGCGCCCATTCATTGATTGGCTACCCCGACGAGAGAGTGTTTATCAACCTCAGCGGAAATCCGGGAATGGCGACAGCCGGATCCGGCGATGTCCTTACGGGAACCATTGCGGCCATGTTCGGGTTGGGCCTGTCACTTGAGGACGCCGTAAGAAAGGGTGTCTTTATCCATGGATTTGCGGGCGACCTGGCAGCGGCGGATAAAGGGGAAGACGGCATTACCGCCCAGGACATTCTCGAGTATCTGCCCCTTGCCATGAAGTATGACAGAGAAGGTCCTCCCGATGCATTCCGGAAACTGTACAAAGGCCCTTGTGTGGTGTAACCAGATGGGAAAATAATTACAGCTTGCGTTCGATAATGTAATCCGATATCGCACGCAGCGATTCTTTTGGATCAGAATCGGCAAAAGCTTCCAGGAAACCCTTTCCTTCGTCGATATACGCCTTGGCCTTGTTGAGAGAATAATTGACACCGTCGTATCGGTGGATTGCATCAACAATTTCCGTGACAGCGCGTCCACTTTTCTCTTTGTTCTCAATGACCCCCTTGATCATGTTCTTCTCTTCAGGTGTGCATTTCTTCAAGGTACGGATAAGGGGGAGGGTAATTTTTCCTTCTTCCAGATCCTTTCCGATGGCCTTGCCGAATTCTTCTTCCTGTGCGACATAATCAAGGGTATCGTCGGTAATCTGAAAGGCAGAACCGAGCCGCATGCCGAACCTTGTCAACGCTTGAATCTGCGCTTCCGAGGCGTTTCCCAGAATGCCTCCCACGGCACAGGCGGCAGAGATGAGGACGGCGGTTTTTTTCTCTATGATAGTGAGGTATTCTCTCTCGGTTATAGTGATATCACCGCACTTCACCAGCTGAAAAACCTCTCCTTCGGACATCGTGTTTGTCGTTGCGGAAAGGAGTTTGATGATGGCAAGATTGCCGTGTTCCGTCATTAATTTAAAAGATTTGGAATAGAGGAAATCCCCCACGAGTACGCTGGCGGCATTCCCCCATACGTTGTTTGCCGAAATTTTACCCCGGCGTGTTTCTGCCGCGTCAATGACGTCATCATGGAGCAATGTGGCCGTATGAATAAATTCAATCACCGCGGATAAGGGGTAGCGTCTTTCTCCCCTGTAGCCGCAGAGTGCGGAGGAAGCCAAAAGCATGAGGGGTCTAAACCTTTTCCCGCCGCTTCCTATGAGGTGATGAATGATTTCCGGAATGAGATGCACCTCGGAGCGGAGGTACCTCTCCATGTGTTCTTCCACACACTTTAAATCATCCCCGTAATAGCGGAAAACATCCTGAATCTGCATAAATCAAAGGTTCTCTGTATACTCTACAATCCCAAATCTTCATTGATCAGAACGACCTTTACCCTGCCTTTCGGGAAGGATTTCTCCGTAATCGTCCACGTATTGCAGATGCGGTCTTTGCTTTTGCACTCTTCACAGTATGAGGTTTTCGCGCAGGGTGTTTTCATGCCCAGCCTCTGGACATTCGCTGGCGCCGCATAATTCTTGATTCGCATCATGGCTTCTTCCAGATCCGCGACAATTTTATTTCTCCCGACGAGGATGATCACATCCTTAGGCCCGAAGGTGATCGCCGCAACACGATTACCGAGCATATCGAGGTTGACCAACATCCCCGTTTCAGTGAGGGCGTTGGTTCCCGTAATCAACAAATCAACCAGGAGCGACTGTCTCCGTCGTTCCCATGACTCATCGCGCGAGATCGTTTTATCGAAGGTATCAAGGACCTTCATTTTCTTGTTGCCCTTGAGCGCCTCATAAAGCCCCGTTGCCATGAACGTCATGGAACCGCCCCAGGCAATGCTCTTTGCTCCTGTTTTGGGAATGATCTCCTCCAGAACAACTTTTTTCGCCGCAGCGGCATTTTCAGCGATAAATACTTCGAAATTATTTGCTTCCAAAGATTTTTTGATATCCTCCAACCTGATCCTCCAGAAGCTTTCAACCGGTCCGTTCATGTCTCACCTCCTGCTTTGCTCTACGCATTTTGTGGCATTATGGATAAATGGGGGAGTCTTGTCAAGTCTGTATCTTTTGATTTTCAACATAATTGTATGGTACAAATCAAACTTCAACTACCATCGTCAAAAGCCGATGGCTTGAGGGTTCAAGGATTCAAGGATTCAAGGGGTCAAGGAAGCACTTTTTTCACTGATTACAAATACTGGAATCATCGATCCCTTGAACTCTTATAGCGCAGATATCGAACTGGCGTCTTCGCCTGAAGATGACCGATTCAACGTGGTTAATCGCATATCATATGGATGATAATTCGTTCAGACAGCTCCTCGACCGTCTCGGCTTTTCCTGGAGGGGCTATGCCAGGGTAAGAAAAGGCGTCAAAAAACGCATTTGCCGCCATATGCAGGAGCATGGCTATCACAGCCTGGATGATTATCTGCACGCCCTGAAAAAACCTGAAATTCTGAAGGCCGTTGAATGCCTCTTCGGTGTTTCCATCAGCCATTTTTTCCGCGACCGCTCTGTATGGAAGATACTGGAAAACGAGATTCTCCCTGATATGATAAAAAAATATGACGAACAAATCAATGTCTGGTCCGCGGGGTGCGCCCTGGGACAGGAGGCGTACAGCTTTGCCATACTGTGGGATATGAAGAAAGGCGCGTGTGAAAGGCGCCCACGGCTTTTTCTCCTTGCGAGCGATAGCAATCCTGATTACATAAAAAGGGCCAAAGAAGGGGCTTATGGCAAAAGCAGCCTGAAAGGATTATCGCAAGAGATAAAGACAATATATTTTCATGAATCGGCGGATGGATCAAACTTCTTTTTCGCGGAGAATGTAAAGAAGGACGTCACATGGCAAGTACATGACCTGATGAAAGAGCCGCCCCCCGCGGGAAAGTTTCACCTCATATTGTTAAGAAACAGCCTGCTTACCTATTACCCCGAGGAACGAAGAAGGCCTGTTTTGCTGAAGATTGTCGATCGTCTTGAAGACGGAGGCTTTCTCATCATCGGCTGCCATGAAAGCCTGCCTTCCCATATCCGCATGCTTTCGCCGCATGAAAGCTGTACATACCTCTTTCAAAAGGCGCATAATTACATCCCGCATCTTTCGATGTGACTGGCACTGTGCGTCTAATCTTCAGGGCAAATCCACAGGATTTGACTTTTACTGATGAACACCACTTTGCCGCTCTGACCGCCGGGAATGGTAGCATTAAATACCACGATAAAAGGATCTGCGCCGGCGTTAAGCAAGTCAGAGAGTCTATCCTGATCTTTGATGTTGACCTGACCTTTGATATGAGAGCCATCCGTCAGGCGGATATTTGCTTTCCTTATTTTCATATCTTCAGCCATATTCACACATCCGTTCCTTTATATTACTTTTTTCATCGCCACAATCGCTATTTCAATTTGATCATCTGTCGGTTCCCTGGTGGTGATTTTTTGCAGCATTAAGCCGGGCCAGCTCAGAACCTGCACCCATTTCCAGTTTCTGTATTTCCCGGTAAACCGTATCACTTCATAGGAAATTCCTGCGATGACAGGCATGAGCATAAGCTTATACAACACTCTCTGCATAAAATCCGGTCGTCCGAGCAGGGAAAACACCACAATGGCAGTGACCATGACCACCAGCAAAAAACTCGTTCCGCAGCGCGGGTGACGGGTAGAAAACTTCTTGATATTATCTACCGTCAATTCCTGTCCATTTTCCCAGGCGAATACGGTTTTATGCTCTGCCCCATGATACATGAACACACGCCGCATATCTTCCATGAGCAGGGTGGAGCCCAAAAAGCACAAAAAAATTCCCAGGCGAATAAACCCTTCCAGAATGTTGAGCAGCACTGTGCTGGATACGGCGCTTTTCAGCACCGTAAAAAAGTACGCCGGTACGACAACGAAAAGCCCTATGGCCAAGGTCAAGCTGATCGCTACCGAAACGGTCATTTCCCACTTTTGCGGCTTCTTTTCATTTTCCGTGAGCGCCAGTTCAGCGGAAAACATAAGGCACTTCATTCCGATTACCATCATTTCCAACAACGTGACGAATCCGCGGACAAACGCGAGTCCCAGGATCTTATACCTCTTGGTGAGAGGAATATAGTAGCGTTCTTGAATGGCGATCTCCTGGTTCGGCTTCCTGACGGCCGCAGCGATCTTGTTTCCGTAGCGCATCATAACGCCTTCGATAATTGCCTGTCCGCCGGCAATATCTTCCGGACGGGGTTTTTCATGTGTGTTTGTTATGGTTATGCTTTTCATATGATCTCACCTTCATCATNNAGCATTCCCTGGGATTCGATACCCATTAACTTCGTCGGTTTCAGGTTTGCCACAATGACGATTTTTTTGCCGACGAGCTCCTCCGGTTTGTAATCCTTCGCGATACCGGCAACAAGCGTTCTTTCTCCACCCATATCGATTTTTAACTTCAGGAGTTTGCTGGATTTGGGAACGGCCTCCGCCGCGATGATCTTCGCCACGCGCAGATCCACCTTCTCGAAATCTGTATACTCGATAAATGGTTTTACCGGTTGAGATTCGCCTTCTTTCACGGTCTGCTTCTCCTTTTCTTTTTCATAGGTGACCCTTGGGAAGAGCGCCTCGGCTCTGCTGAGACTACGACCGGGAGTAATGCCTCCCCAGAGGCGGATACTGGAAAAACCCTGTGACGCTGCGTCAGTGATACCAAGTTGATCCGCAATTTTCTGCGCCGAGCCGGGCATGAATGGAAAAATCAAGATCGCAATAACCCGGAGCGCTTCCAGGAGATTATAGACAACCTTTGCCAGTCTTTCCTTACACGCAGCATCCTGGGCAAGTTTCCACGGTTCACATTCGACAATGTATTTATTTGTTACGCTGATAAAATCCCAGATGGCAATCAAGGCTTTATGAAGCGCGAGCTCCCGGAAGCTGTCCTCCACTTCAGATACCGCTTTACCGGCCGCATCCACAAGCGGCCAGTCTTCTTCGGACGGTGAGTGAACCTCCGGCACCTTGCCCGCGCAGTATTTCATCGCCATAGTCATGGTTCTGCTCACCAGGTTGCCAAGATCATTGGCCAGGTCTGAGTTTATCCTCTGGACAAAACTCTCTTCGCTGAAGCTGGAATCAAGGCCGAATACCATTTCTCTCAGGAGAAAATAGCGGAAGGGATCAAGCCCGTATTTATCCTTCAAGTCAAGGGGTTTGATTACATTACCGAGACTTTTGGACATTTTGCTCTGATCCACGACCCAGTACCCATGGACATTCAGATGCCGGTACGGTTCAATGCCCGCGGCCTTCAGCATGGTAGGCCAGTAGATGCCATGGGGTTTGAGAATATCCTTCGCGATGAGATGCTCCGCATGGGGCCAGAAT
>JAFNGM010000188.1:6032-7671 GCA_017885225.1 Syntrophaceae bacterium
CGCTCCGGCCTGATGAAATCAGGATTTTCATTGATGTACGCGATGAGCCACTCCTGATATTTGCTCATCCTGAAAAAATAATTGTTCTCCTTCCGATACTCCGGCGCCGCCTTGTGATCGGGGCAAAGCCCGTTTTCCAGTTCCTTCTCCATGTAGAAGCGCTCGCAGCCGACACAGTAGTATCCCTCATATTTCCCAAAATAGATATCACCGTCATCATAGACTTTTTGCAGGATCAGCCTGACCGTCTCAATATGATTGGCATCGGTCGTTCTGATGAAATAATCATTGCTGATGGCAAGTTCCGGCCACAAATTCCTGAACTGGGCGCTGATGCGATCTGCATACTCTTGTGGTGTCGTCGCGGCGAGCCGGGCAGCCTCCATTATTTTATCGCCATGTTCATCCGTCCCGGTCACAAAAAATGTCCTGTCCCCGGACAGGCGATGAAATCTGGCCAGGACATCTGCGACAATAGTGGTATAGGCATGNNCCTCGTTATAAAAAAGTCCTCAGGGAAAGATTGCTCCTGTACGTTAAAGGTCTTCTATATTCACGGTAATCTCCTTACCGCTTTCCAGTTCTACAACTATTTCACCCTTGAAGATGTTTTGCCTTATAATCTTGCCGCGGCCCTCTGCAGTGTTTATCATCTTGCCGCACTTCGGTATGTCCCTTTTCATGTCCTGATATACGTCGAATTCAAATGCCAGGCAACACATCAATCTGCCGCACAAGCCGGATATCTTCTCAGGGTTCAGAGACACACTCTGTTCTTTGGCCATCTTCACGGAAACACGGTCAAGATTGAGAATGAGATTTGCGCAGCATACTTCCCTGCCGCAAATCCCCAAACCCTTCACCAGCCGGGCCTCATGCCGGGCGCCAATCTGCCTCAGCTCAATCCGTATTTTGAAACGCTGAACCAGATCTTTCACAAGCTCCCGGAAATCAACCCTGATTTCGGCGGTGAAATAAAATATTATCTGGCTTTTATCAAACAGGCATTCCACCTCAATCAGCTTCATCGGGAGTTCCCGTTCTCTGATCTTCTCCAGACAGAACTGACGAGCCTCCTGCTCCATTACCTCATTTTCTTTTTTCGTTCTCAAGTCATCATCCGTTGCCTTACGAACGACGTTTTTCAAACCAATGGGCAATTTGTAAATTGGTACAGACTTTACCTCCGTGATAACTGTGCCCAGGGATGTGCCATTTTCCGTGTTGACGATCACCTGTTCATTCTTTTCCAGCGGGAGACTGGAGGCATCGAAGCTATATATCTTCCCGTCTTTTCTAAATCGTATTCCGACAATATTTTTCAGAGTGGTGTTCTCCTTTTCTTATTCTATCTTATGAAAAATGCCTGAATGCCCCGCCTTGTATGCGGGGGAGTATGGTTATGAAGCCACTGTCATGCACCATAGCGGTTGAGTTTAAACATCATGGCTTCCAATGTCAATTGTTTATTGGCGTTCTGGTTTACCGCATGGAATGCTCGATTCACCACTCTTATACTATTCATAATATCGGGGCCTGCAACATTCTCCGCAATGGCCTTTATCACGTCGATGTGATCCTGATTGATAACACGATCCACTTCAGCTGTCTCTTTGTATACCAGCGCATCCCGATAACC
>JAFNGM010000189.1 GCA_017885225.1 Syntrophaceae bacterium
CGATTTGACAAGCCATAATCCCAGGTGTTTGAGAATGGCCCGAATCAATGACTGGTCTTCGATGCTGCTAATAATGCGCATAGTTCCCTGACATTTCGGACAGACCAGGGGATCAGTCTCATATATCTTTTGAATCAACCGGGACCATTTCTTCCGTTGCTCCCTTGAGATTCCATCGGATTCAATGATGTAGGGGACAAGGTCGTCGGCCTGCTTGTTCCGCCTCTTTCCCCGGGAGACATTGCTGTAATGTCCATAATGTCTGGCCATTTGTTCGCCCCTGTTCGGGATGTGCGATCACATGGCGGCCAGCCATTCGAGGGCGTCAAAGACCTTGGTCGATTTGCCGTTCTTGGAATTATAGACAACCTTCGCCTCCTGATCCAGGTATGTCATGCGCCTGGGAGAAAGAAGCCCGGATGATGTAACGGGCAAGGTTTTCCATGGCCGTTGCGCCGTTCGGTGATATGCTATTGTCGCAGAAGACATTGAACCCGGAGTGCCGCCAGCTTGAGAGCATGGCAATAATTTAAGGGTTCACTTTGCCCTTTACCAAAAGCATCTTAAAGACATTGCGCTGAAATATTGTCTCCAGCTTTTTCAGTTCCAGAGGAGAGGCAACGCGGAACATGCCCTTGCTGCCGTAAAAGCAGCCGTCGGTGACGAGAACGTGGTAATGGGGTGAAAATCCAAGGAAGTCGACAAAGGTCTGTATGGCGATAATTGCGCCGGGTAAGGGATTCCTTTCAGGAACAGCCTCCTGGAGAAAACCCTTCAGTGATTCCTAGGCGCACCGGCTTAATTCCGAAAGCAGCCTTCTGTCATAGAGAAAATAACGCCGCAGGATCTTCGGAATGCTGAAGATAAAATGACGGTGGGGCACCTTCTTTAGCACTTCGGAGCAGAGCTACTCCCCGAATTCCACGACCTGTTTCTGATGGCATGATGGACAAAAATGTCGGCGCTTGCAGGAAAATGCCAGCAGGTACTTGTGTCCGCAGTCTTTACATTTCACCCGGGAGAAGCCATTGTGCAAAGCCTCGCAGTTCAGATACCGGTAGATGACCTTCTGGATATATGATCGGAAAAATCCATATTGCCGTTCAAACCGTTCCTCGTAGACTTGGATAAAAGTTTCAAAATGATCCTGCACGCACCGGTAGTAATCGGAAGTCTGCGTGTTCCGGGGACGATAGATGGAAGCGGCCACGATTTCCCTCCTTTGAGAAAATCAGACCGCCGTATAATAGAACGAGAGTTCTATTTGTCAGGGGAAGATTTGCAGAGTGGCTCGTTGATTACGCATCGAAGTCTTGCATCTATAGAAATATATTGATCCTGTTGGCTTCAGCTTACTATAAGGAAGAGGAGTAAGGACATGGTATTCTCAATCTGTTAAAGTTGAATATCCCAAACAACATAGCAGAAAGGAGAAGTGACCATGTCCGAGAGAAATTATAACAGGCAAGCAGCAAAGCGTCAAAGGATCAGTGAGCCCACACTGATAGTCGGAGTGGATGTGGGGAATTCATTCAATGCGGTAGGTTTTATGAACAAAGAAGGTAAAGTCTTGGGAAGCTGTGGGAAGCTGTATAATAACCGGGAAGGATTTGAGCAGTGTATAAAGATGATTGAAGGGCTTAAGGCAAGATATTGTTTTCGTGATGTTCTCATTGGGATGGAGCCGACGGGGCATTACTGGAGGAAACTTGCCTACTTTGCGAAAGAGCACGGCTACGAGGTGCGTTTTGTGAGGACTATGGCGCTGAAGCATCATCGTGAGCTGGATGAGAGTTCCTCCTCCAAGAGCGACCGGAGGGACGCATTCACCATCGCGAATATCACCCGGGAGGGTAAATATATTGATACGGTTATTGAGGATGGCGTGCTGAGGCAACTGAGGACATTATCGAAGGCGCGTGAGAGGCTCCTGCGGTACAGTGTAAGTGCACAAAACTCCCTGCATGCGGCCGTGGACGATTATTTTCCTGAACTGCATGGGATATTCTGGTCAATGGCATCACGGACCCTGTGGGTGATCCTTGAGATGTGTCCCTTTCCTGAAGATGTTGTGTCAATGGAGGTATCGACCCTTCAGGAATGGATCGCACGGACCTCACGAAAGCATGCGGGATCTGTCCGTAAGGCAAAAGCGCTCTACGAGGCGGCGCAAAGGAGTATTGGTGTAAAGCAGACTGGCAGTGCTGATCGTTATCGTGTACGGATGTGCCTGGAGGAAGTGAAACGGACAGTTTTGACACTCAAGGACATGGACAGACAGTTGAAGAGTATGGTGAAGGAGATCCCATCAGCGTCCTATCTGATGACTATCCCGGGCATAGGCCCCATTTCGCTGCCGTTTTCCTGTTTCGTCAAGAACTTTTACGAACTGATCAATCCCCAGACGACTCAATTCGGCGCGAATATAGGTGAAATCATCCATTTCTGGCAATTTTCCAAAGTAGCGTTCCTGCCAAAATTCCTGGACAGCCGCAGGGCAAAGGATCAGAAATTTTAACGCCCAAGCCAGTTTGCGCTCCCAGCGCGGTTGCACCTGGAGACCGATCCGGAATTGACGCCGCCGATACGGAAACAAAAGCCGTTGGAGATGAATTTTCCCCGAATATTGGGGATAAAACCTGGGCAAGATCGGCAAGGCCGCTTTGACCATGGCGCAGAAGTTCTCATACGCTGGCAAAGACTCCAGGACAAAAGCAGCTGTCGCCTGGGCCGCGTGGACCCGCCAGGTAGCTAAAGTTTCCGGGATATGTAGAATATTGCATACTAAGCTGGCGCGCATGCCCCACTCAAAATCCCCAGCAGATCCCCAATCTGTCTGAAATACCCCAACTTTTTCAAACACCACGTGGCGGATCAGTAATTGTGTTAGTGAGGTATACACGGTAAACAGCGCGCCATGCAGAATTCCATCATACGGTGCATAACGAATATGCGCGACATTCATCAAGTTCCCGTAAAATTGTGGGGCGCGAAACTCCCACCAGGTCGGCGTCGCCACTTGACCATGTTCATCAATAATGTGCAAGCAAGGCTTTATGATAAAAAAGTAAAAGGCAAGTCTCGATGTGACATGGTATATTTTGTTTCCCCAAACAAAAATAAACCAAAAGGAGGCTTGCCATGAATAAAGGTAACAAAATTGACTTCACAGGTCAACCCATTTACGTCGGCATGGATGTCCACAAAAAGAGCTGGAGTGTCAGTATTCATACCGTGCATTTTGAACATAAAACCTTTACCCAACCTCCCGAGGTTGAGATGCTTGCACACTATTTACAAAGAACCTTTCCAGGAGCCACGTATTATACCGTGTATGAAGCTGGCTTCAGCGGCTTCTGGATCCACGACCGGTTACGAGAACAAGGAATCCACTGTGTGGTAGTGAATCCCGCCGATGTCCCGACGAAGCATAAAGAGAAAGCCGGCAAGGCCGACAGGGTGGACTGCCGAAAGCTTGCCCGTCACCTCCGCAGCGGCGACAGCGAAGGCATTTATACTCCTTCCCGGGCTCACACGGAAGATCGTCATCTGATACGCACCCGCCATAGCATGGTGAGGAAACAGACGCGGTGCAAGAACCAGATCAAATCGATTCTCTTCTTCTACGGCATCCCGATCCCCGAAGGGGCCACTGGTCCAGGAACTTTATCAAATGGATAGAGACTCTCCGTATGGAAAGAGCCAGCGGCGATTGTGCTCTCAACGCTCATCTTGAGGAGTTGCTCCACCTCCGCCAGATCATCGCCGGTCTTAACAAAAACATTCTCTCGTTATCCCGCTCCGATACTTACAGGGATATGGTTCTTCTCCTGAGGTCCGTGCCGGGGATCAGCACCCTTACGGCCATGACGCTCCTGACGGAACTCTGTGACATCTCCCGGTTTTCATCCCTCGACAAGCTCGCCAGCTATACGGGGTTGATTCCCGATATAAAGTCAAGCGGCGACACGGAGTATACCGCGGGTATCACTTACCGCCGGAATCCCATGCTGAGGGCGATTCTCATAGAGGCTTCCTGGGTGGCAGTGCGGAAAGATCCGGCGTTGATGATGGCGTTTCATACATTCTCTCTCAGGATGAAAAAGACCGCCGCCATCATCCATATCGCCAGAAAGCTTTTGAACCGTATCCGTTTCGTGCTTATGAACCAGAAACGATATGTACCGGCTGTGGTATAATTGTAAAAGAACAGGAGTGTGGAAAGCCACTCTGAAAAATCATCGTTCGTGGGCAACGGATATGTCATTTCTGCAGCTGATCCAAAAATCATGTCTGCTCTGGTCAGACTACGTGCCCACCATTTAAAACCTAATAAAGATCATGCAGCGATCTTTCCGTGATCTGTCTGCTCATAGGAGAGTGATTTTAAAGATTGTTCTCATACACATACAATTTAAAAGAACGAATAGCCTATTCACCTGAGTAAAAAAAGAGACTTGCTTTTTTACATAGGGGAATGAGAGATATCGCATTCGGGATGCGCTTCTAAAGCGGCGACCATTTTTTCAAGACAATCAAGAAACATCGTATCATCGCTTGTTGCGATGTAGATATATTCTCCCCGAGCGAGCCGAATACATTGATTCAACCCAGCATAAATTCCGCGACGCGGGAGGTTGAATGGCTGACGGAGTCAAGCGGGGATTGCGGGCGTTCTGACAACGCGTCTCAATGTTGCAGCCAAGACGGCTGCTGCTTGGAACTGCCCTTTGAAGGCGGCACCAGCCGCTTGGCGATCTTGTGCGTCCAGCGCGTGATCGGGTTGGCCGCCATCTCTCTGTAACGCGCCTTGACATCCACGTAGTTGTTGATCATCTGCTCGAGGATCGGCCTCACGACGCCCTCGCCGCCGTGACGAATCACCACGATCGAGCAGTCCAGCGCCATCAGTTCCTGGAAGGCGGTGGTTTTCGCGTCTGGATGCACCAGCGCTTCGGAGAGGACAGTGTTCGTCGTCACGAACTTGACGCCCTTTTTCGCCATCCGGAGCCACAAGTCGAGATCCATCGCGATGTGCACGTTCTCGTCCAGCGGCCCGGCGAGTTCCCAGGCTGAGCGGCGAAACGCGCTCGAGGGTTGCAGAAAGTTCCCTCCCAGGCTCCAGCGATAGAGGGACTCCACGTCGATCGTCGAGGTCGGTGCCTTGAAATAGGTTTCACGACCCTTGACGTCCACGTTCCTGCCGGCACCGACCACCATCCCGGCCTCAGGATTGCGTTGCAGCATGTCTGCCATCTCAGCCAGCGCGCCAGGCAGGTACCAGTCGTCGGAATTCAGCCATGTCAGAATGTCCCCGGTGGCACGCGACAGCCCCTTGTTGAGTGCGTGGCTCTGCCCGCGATCCTTCTCGCTGACCCAATACGTCAGATGCTTCTCGTACTTTCTAATGATATCGACCGAGTTGTCGGTGCTACCACCGTCGATCACGATGTACTCCAAATCCGGGTAACCCTGAGATAGCACCGAATCAAGTGTTTTTTCAATATACGGCCCCTGATTGAAGCTAGGGGTCACAACAGTAAGTCTGGAGGTATTCATTTTGTACAACAAGGTGATGCGTACTGATCTCCGGGCGCTCAAGGCTGTATTTCCATTTTCTGGCCCTCATCTCGCGCGAAAGAACGAACTGAGATAAGCGGCTATCGACTGTCGACACTGTGGGTTCGCTCGAGTCCCCTTCCGGATGCCGCGCTGTGCAAATTCTTCTTAGGGCCAGAATGCGTAACGGTCGATGACCCAATCACCACCGGGCCTACGTGGGTCCCGATTGAAAACACAAACCCCCGGATAGCCAAACTTGCCGATGGCCCACTTGTTGAATTGATTAAATTGATAAGAATTCCCTTTTTTGATTGGGAAGTATAAGAGCGAAATTTCTTCCATGTCAAGTTAATTTTTCCGCAAAATATGGCAAATATCGCTTCTTATTTTTATGATTGATTGTCGAAGGGATAATGGAAGGACACTTTTGGCAAAGGCATCGTCAGTCACATCGGTATGATAATAATTATCCGTAGCGTACTCGAATGACGGTGGTGAGTGTGCTTTTAGCATGGGTTCCGATTTGACA
>JAFNGM010000190.1:0-4153 GCA_017885225.1 Syntrophaceae bacterium
TGGAAGGAAGATATCACCAAGGCCAGGAAAATTGGGGAGTTGCCTTACAACACCCGGCGATACATTGAAAGGCTGGAAGAGCTTGCCGGAGTGAAATCAGTCCTTGTGTCTGTAGGTGCAGGCAGGGAGGAAACGATTATCCTGAAAAATCCTTTTGTTGGGTAACCACTTTTTTCTTGACAACATTAGATGCTTATTAGNNGACTTTTAATCCGTTGGTCGGGAGTTCGAGTCTCCTACGGCCCACCAGTAAAATCAATACATTCCAGTTTCACTGAAAACAGATCTATTCGCCCCCTTTTTAAAGGGGGTCGGGGGGATTTTTCTCCTCTGCAAAATCCCTCTCAATCTCCCTTTTTAAAAGGGAGGTGCAGCAGCATGAAGTCCATGGTATTTTGGGGTCAGGCTTGAAACTTGACATTAGTCGCCGAGTGAGATGCCTATCTCGCGGGCTGTCTTGATTGTATCAGTGTCAAGAGGGACGTTCTTGATTCGCCCGATTATTTTTTCCAGAGGCACAGCCTTTATGTGCGGCGGATCGAGGCCCACCATGGTGCCGAATTTTTTCTCCCCTACTATTCTCACCGCGGCGGCGCCGAAACGAAGCGCAATGAGCCGATCAAATGTGGTAGGATTGCCGCCTCGCTGCAAATGGCCGAGAACGATTGACCGCGTCTCTTTACCCGTACGCACGGCAATGTCTTTCGCCAGATACTCCCCTATGCCCCCCAGCATCACATCCTGCCGGCCGACTTCCCCTTTGCCCTTATCTATAACGCGGCCGCCTGCAGGCGATGCACCTTCTGCGACAACGACAATTGCGTAATGCTGGCCGTTTACATCAAGTTCCATTATATGGTCGCACACTTTACCGATGTCGAACGGTATCTCCGGAATGAGAATCACATCCGCAGAGCCCGACAAGCCGCTGTTCAGGGCAATCCAGCCCGCATGGCGTCCCATCACCTCGACCACCATTACTCGCTCATGCGATTTGGCGGTTGTATGGAGTCGGTCTATGGCCTCTGTGGCTATGCTGACGGCGGTATCGAAACCAAAGGTAATTACGGTCTCACAGATATCATTATCAATTGTCTTGGGCACGCCGACTACCGGTATCCCCTTCTTATACAACTGGTAGGCAATCCCAAGGCTTCCGTCTCCGCCTACCGCGATCAGGCAATCGAAACGGAGCCGCTTAAAATTCTCAACCACCTTATCCGATACATCCCGTATTTCGACCTCGCCCGCCAAATTTGTCACCGGCATCATAAAAGGATTGCCGCGGTTCGTCGTTCCCAATATGGTGCCCCCTGTATTGGAAATATGGCTGACCGATTCGGGAGTCAGTCGCATTACTTCATCCGTGTTCAGGAGGCCGGCGTAACTGTTCTTGATGCCGTATACCTCCCAGTTTCTATAGTAGGCGGCCATAACAACCGCTTCGATCACGGCGTTAAGCCCGGGGGCATCCCCTCCCCCCGTATTGATCGCGATTCTGATCCTCTTTTCCATGGTATCCCCCCTTGAGGTACTCCTTTCAATTAATCGTGAATATTATACCATACTTTAGATTTTCCCATCAGCCATAAAATGATTTTTTTCACCGAAGAAGTTACTATTTCCTCCAGGATCTAAGGGATCAAAGGGTGAAGAAATTGAAGTTGCAATTTGACGCTCTCCACATTAGACTGCGGAAAATCTCAGATCTAAAGGGATTATAAATTACTGAGCATGAATAAACCTGTTTTAAGAAGAGACATTCAACCGATTACCACGATCATTAAAGGCCGTCAGATGATCGCCTTTCATGACCCTTACCGCTTGACCGAGCACAGCATTGCCCTCGACGTGAACACCCTCCCCATCCTGCAGCTCCTCGACGGCAGACATGACCTTCGTGACATTCAGACCGTACTGATGAAAAGGCAGGGCGGCGGCATCGTGTACATTTCCGAGATAGAATCCTTTATTGAGACGCTGGACAAGGCCTGTCTTTTAGACAGTGAACTCTTCAGCGATAAAATGAACAGGCTCCGCAACGAATTCACCGCGCAGACAAAACGCTTACCTGTCCATGCAGGAAGGGCATACATGGCGGATCCTGATCAGCTCTCCCGGTTTATACAAGAGATTGAAAGCACTCTCAGTCCGGAGAACTTTCGCGCTATCCCTGGAACTGTCACAGGCATTCTCGCTCCCCACATCGACATAAAGACAGCCGGGGAAGTGTATGTAAGCACTTACCGCCATTTGAAGGACAGACAGTATGATCTCGTGGTTATTTTGGGTATAAACCACCACGAGCAAGATGGTCTCTATAGCGTGACCGGAAAAAATTACCTGACCCCTTACGGAGAAATCAAATCAGACCGGGAATTCATCTCTTCACTGAAGGAACTGGTGCCGGAAGGAACGCTTGCACAGGACGATTTCGGCCATATGACGGAACACTCCATTGAGTTTCAAACCATTTTTTTACAGCACTATCTTGGCGATTCCTTTTCCATAGTGCCAATTCTGTGCGGAGGAATCCATGAGTTCCTCCGGCATAAGAAGACCATTCTCACCGATGAAAGATTTGTGGGAATGGTGGATGCGATAAAAAAGCTTCTCGAAGGAGAAAAAGGAAATGCCCTGTGTGTGGCCGGTGTCGATCTTTCCCATATAGGGCACAAATTCGGAGATCAATTGCCCGCAGACACCCTTCTTCCGCAGGCAACGGCACATGATAAAACGCTCCTCTCCCTCCTCGCACAAGGAGATGTGGAAAAGATCTTCCAGAATGCTCTTGACAATCAGGACAGATACCGTATCTGCGGCCTTCCTGCCATTCTTTTACTGGCAAGCCTCCTGAAGGGAAGCCGCGCCGACATCCTCCACTTCGAGACCTATCGGGAAAGGGAAACACAGAGCGCCGTGAACTATGCGTCACTGATTTTCTCCTCCTAATGTCCCCCGCTGGCGGGGGTAGGGGGTGGTTGTCCCCCTCGGGAGGGGGTCGAAGTATGAAAAAACTAAATGCGATTGACATAAATAGTGATTTGGAATATTCTCAGTGTACATTTTACATCAGGAGGATCAAGAGAATGGGAGCCTATACATTACGCGTGGGCAGGCTGATGATGCCCCTGATACTTATGATGATTACATGGATGGCTGTTCCTGGAGATGCTTACGGCGCTGCGCTCTACAAGTACACGGACAAGGACGGCTCTGTTATCATCACCGACAGTCCTCCGCCGGGGGTGGAGGCGACAGAATATATCGCATCCGATGATATTCCTACGGAAACGAAAGCGCTCCCGGATGTAGAACCGGGCGTGAAAACTCAACCTGTTCAGGATGCGGAAGCAACAAAACAGGACAAACGGAAAAAGATCGAAACGCTCAGGCAAGAAGTGGATAAAGCCGTAAGTGAAGAGGCGGCGCACAGAAGAAACATGAATCAGTCCTCTGGGTATGCCCAAAGAAATTACTGGCGTAAACTCGTAGATGAAAAGCTCAAAGAGATTGAAGAAAAGAAGAAAGAGATTGAAGAGCTCGAAAGCAGTCGATGAGGTAAGCGGGTTTTCAGTTTGGTAAAAAGTCTTGTTTCACAACGNNCTCTTGTTTTTCTCCATGAGGGTCTCGGCAGCATCGCCCAGTGGCGCGACTTTCCCGCCCGCCTGAGCATCGCAACCGGATTGCCTGCCCTGGTGTATGAGCGCTGGGGATACGGGAATTCGGACATCCTCGACAATCCGCGAACCGTACACTACCTCCATGATGAAGCGCTTATGAGCCTCCCCGAGGTATTGCAGCAGTCGGACATCACACACGCCATCTTGATCGGTCACAGCGACGGCGGGTCTATTGCCCTTATGTTCGCGGCAATGCATGGAGACAACATTCGCGGTGTAATCACGGAAGCGGCCCACGTATTCGTAGAAGATGTAACCATCACGGGCATCCGAAAGGCCGTTGAATTGTATGAAACCACAGACCTCAGGAACCGCCTGCATCAATACCACAAAGACAACACGGAGCCTATGTTTCGCGGCTGGGCCCATACCTGGCTTTCGAAAGAGTTCCGCAACTGGAATATTGAAGAATATCTCCCCCGTATCACCTGCCCTCTTCTTGTCTTGCAGGGAGCACAGGACGAATACGG
>JAFNGM010000190.1:4168-10544 GCA_017885225.1 Syntrophaceae bacterium
GTGCTCGAGGAAATGGCACAATTTATTAAGTCGCTGATTCATTAAGACATATGATTAATCCCAGGTAACGCTGCTATCATTATTAGGATTCAAGGGACCAAGGAGTCGAGGGTTAGAGGGCGGCTTTGAGAACACGGGCTCCGATTCTCGTCTTGTCAAAACAGTATGTCTCAAGCCCGGGAACGATTACGCGCACCGTGGGAATGCCTGTCTCAGGCCTCGTAAGATCCACGGCGATCACCCGATTCAAATCCCTTTCACCCAGCTTTCTTACAATGGTTCTGATATCCAGCAGGATATCGTCACTGTATGCAGCTTCGAGACCATGAAGCCCTTTCCGGTGATACGCATAAAACCGCGGATCATCTTCATCGCCGCCATGGTCGCTGAGGTATGCCGTCGTTTGCTCGCTTATGCCCTCGATCCCGAATTTCTGAATGAACAAACCCCTCGTAGTCACAATCTCAAGAATCGAACGGACCATGGCCACACGGGGATCGAGATGGGCGCCAAATCCGTCTATCGGCTGCATGGATGGGTGGACCAAATCTCGAGAGAAGGAGGCGACGACGGGAACGCCGATATCCGAAGTGATATCCTTGGCAACAATTTCTATATCTGCATTGAGGAATTTTTCAAAAACATCGATGATAAAACGGTTTCCGGGTTCGTCTTCGATATACAGGGCATCACTGTATTTACGGGTGTACCGGGCGATGCTCCATGCGTCGCGCTCGATGACTTCGGCAAGACCATGAACGACGGCTTCTTCGAGGGTGTTTCCCGAGGCAAGGCCGTTTGTATTGGTATGCATGAGAAAGACATTGTCCATATCAAAGGGATGGTATACTGCGCAGGCCGGGACAAGGATCTCCTCATGGCGGGCGATATCGTATCCCCTGATCCAGTGGATATCGTGATCATGACTGTAGTCGCTGAATTGCGACAGGATCATCTCTTCAGGATCAAGGACATGGTAACGGCTCTTTAACTGATGGTACGTTCCTTTCACCAGCGTATGACCGTATTCGTCCTTAAACTCGGAAGAATAGCGTTCGATGGACTCCATGGTCAAAGAAACCTGGGCCTGAATCGGTGATACGCCCTTGCCGGTATGACTCGTCTTTGAATTGTCCGGTCTGATCCGGTGACAGGTAAAAACCGGAATCCCGATCCTGTCGAGATCCGAAGCCTCCCGGACGTCTCTCATCCCGATGAGGTCCCGCATGCTCTCAATAAAATGAAGCGTGGACTCCGGTGTCCTGGAACGGTGGGTTTCCAGTATGTACACTTTGGGACATTTTTTGAGAATCATGCCGGCCTTTTAATACTTCTTGAGTATGCTTTGCGGTATTGGGAAACGAGATGAGACTTTTGAAAAACTGCATAAAACCAGACTTCTTGTCATTCATGCGAAAGCAGGCATCAAGTATTTGTTCATGGTTCCCAGTTTTCACGGGGACGACGCCTGGATTCCCGCCTACGCGGGAATGACAGGAGTGGCCGTTTTTCAAAGGTCTCACAGGGATTTTGTGATATGAGGGAGTCCTGGCATCAGACTTCTATATGCATCCCTGAAGATATTTTTCTGCAACCTCTTCGGCGAGGGAGCAGGGGTCAGATTCCTTGCTCAGCAACCTTTCCACCATACGGTCGAGTTCGCCCGTGCTGACGAGCACCCTCAGCACCGGTTCAAGAATACTGGAGCGGAGCGCCTCGTTCAGCTCATGTATTGTTTTGCGGCGCAGGCGGTCTCCAATGAGGTTGCTTTTTACAAGATATTCATAATGTTCCAGGATTGTGGCAGAAAGTCTTCCGACATCTTTTTCGAAGTCGTCCGGTTTGAAGGAACTCCCCACGGTAATGACCGGCGGACGCCAGCCTCCGGGAGCAATGCGAGACATATCCAGCATGGCCATCAGTTCCCGCTGCAGCTTTGACGCTCCATCGCGGTCCGCTTTATTGATGACAAATATATCTGCAATTTCCATTATGCCGGCTTTGATGGCCTGGATTTCATCTCCCATGCCCGGCACAAGGATAACAAGAACCGTATGGGCATAGTGGATTATCTCCACTTCCTGCTGACCTGTTCCCACGGTCTCCACTAAGACCATAT
Source organism: Syntrophaceae bacterium (assembly GCA_017885225.1). Taxonomy (GTDB): domain Bacteria; phylum Desulfobacterota; class Syntrophia; order Syntrophales; family UBA2185; genus UBA2185. The sequence goes on from JAFNGM010000190.1 coordinate 6,288, forward strand.
CTTTTCCCATGGCGTCCATGACATGGATTGCATCGCCAACGGCTTTCGAGAGGCCGCCGAGGGAACCACGCGTCGCGAGACTGCGGATAAAAACGCCCGGATCTTCTGCATGCCGCTGCATGCGGATCCTGTCGCCGAGCGTTGCCCCTCCCGTAAAGGGGCTCGTAGGATCAACGGCAAGAACACCGACAGTTTTTTCCTTTTTGCGGCTTGCCTCAATAAGACCATCAACAAGGGTGCTTTTCCCCACTCCCGGAGAACCGGTAATACCCACCACCTGTGCCTTCCCCGTAAGCGAGAAAATGCTCTTGATGGTTACCTTTGCCGCCGGAATGCTATCCTCTATGTCCCTGATAAGGCGGGAGGCAGCCCGAACATCTCCCGCCTTAATCTTCTTATCTATCCCCATTATATCTTTTCCACCGGTCTCACATTCTTATTAATCCACTCTACGATCGAACCAAGGGTTGTACCGGGTACAAAAATGGCCTTGATGCCCGCATCATAGAGCTTTTGAAAATCCTGCTCAGGGATGATCCCTCCGCCGATGACGGTGATATCATCTGCGCCTTTTTCTTGCAACAATTTTACAACCTGGGGAAATAAATACCGGTGAGCCCCCGAGAGACAGCTTAAACCCACCACATCCACATCCTCCTGAATCGCCGAGGCGGCGATCTGCGCCGGTGTTTGATGGCATCCCGTATAAATAACTTCATACCCTGCATCACGGAAACACCTGGCCAGCACCCTGGCTCCCCTATCATGACCATCAAGACCCGGCTTTGCCACCATTACGCGAAGTTTTCTCTCTGTCATACCCATATTCCTCCTGCACCTAATCTCTCAATAGAGTCCTGGATCACGGTATTCACCGTATACTTCACGATAGACATCACATATTTCCTGAATGCTGGCCAGATTCTTCACGGCCTCAATACAGTAAGGCATCACGTTTTCATTCTTCTTGCACGCATTCTTGATATCGTCGAGATTCTTCTTCAGCGCCTTATTGTCGCGTTTCCTGCGCGCTGCGTTCAAACGCGCGATCTGATCCTCCTCAACCTTATCATCAATTTCCAAAAGAGGAATGGGTATTGCCTCGTCTGTCGTATACTTGTTGACGCCGATCATAATCTTCTCACAGGAATCGATCTGCCGCTGGAACTTGTAGGCCGCGTCGGATATCTCAAGCTGGGGGAATCCCTTTTCGATCGCCGCAACCATGCCGCCCATCTCGTCAATCTTGTTGATGTAGTCCCATGCCTGCTCTTCCATTTCATTGGTCAGGGCTTCCACGAAGTACGAACCGGCAAGCGGATCGACCGTACTGGCCACGCCGGTCTCCTCCGCGATGATCTGCTGGGTACGAAGAGCAATTTGCACCGCTGAATCCGACGGCAGGCACATGACCTCGTCGAGGGAATTGGTATGCAGCGACTGGGTACCGCCGAGGACCGCCGCAAGGGCCTCCGTAGCCGTACGCACCACGTTATTGTACGGCTGCTGAGCCGTGAGGGAACAGCCCGCCGTCTGGGTGTGGAAACGCATCCACCATGACCTCGGATCTTTCGCATCATACCGGTCGCGCATGACCTTTGCCCATATCCTCCGGGCAGCCCGCATCTTGCAGATCTCTTCGAAGAAATCTATATGGGAGTTGAAGAAGAACGAGAGCCGCGGAGCGAATTCATCGACATGCAAACCCTTGCGGTTGATGACATCTTCCACGTATTCCATACCGTCGCGGAGGGTGAACGCGAGCTCCTGCACCGCCGTTGAGCCCGCCTCCCTGATATGGTAGCCGCTGATCGAGATGGTGTTCCACCGGGGCACATATTTCGTCCCGAACTCAACGGTGTCGCTGATGAGCTTGACCGACGCTTCCGGCGGACACATGAACGTCTTCTGCGCGATAAATTCCTTCAGCATGTCATTCTGGATCGTACCGCCGATCTTGGTGAGCGGTACACCCTTTATCTCCGCCGCCGCGCAGTACATGGCCCAGAGTATCGTCGCGGGCGGATTGATCGTCATGGACGTGGTGACCTGATCCAGCGGAATTCCATCAACCAGTTTCAGGAAATCCTCCAGGGTATCTATGGCAACGCCGCACTTCCCGCACTCGCCGCGGGCCTTGGGAGAGTCCGAGTCATACCCCATAAGCGTCGGAAAATCGAAGGCCGTGCTGAGGCCTGTCTGGCCTTCTTTAAGAAGCATATGCCATCGCTTGTTCGTATCCTCAGCGCTCCCCATGCCGGAGAACATTCTGAACGTCCAATACCGTCCGCGATACCCGGTTACCTGATTGCCCCGCAAAAAAGGAAACTGACCCGGGTAACCGATGTCTCTTACGAAGTCCATATCCTTTATATCCTCAGGAGTATAAAGCCTCTTGATCTCAAGGTCCGAAACCGTCGACCAGCGCTCCTTCTGGTCCGCAGTTTTGCTGACCACTTTCCGTACTTCATCCTCCCACTTCTTCCTGAGTTCACCGGACTGACTCAGTACCTCTTTTGCAAAATACATAGTACCCCTCCTCTACAATAATAGACAATTACCCTACGTTATGGTATGTACACCTATGGTTGTCACCTAAAGAACCTCTCCTTTATCATGGGAGAGAGAATCACCAGTACCACAACGGAGGTTACACGATGGAAATCAAAATGCCCGTTAAATTTCATGGAAACTATATCGTCACCATCCGCCTGGGAGATTGGGTATCCCGTGAACGGTGCCAAAAACTCATCATCAGAGAAATAACACCAACAGAAAAAGAGCAGTACTACAAAAACATGGATGAAAAAGATATTCCCTCTCACCAGGTCAACTTTTTCTATTCCGGCTGCCGCCGCAGCATCGAGGGCGCACTCACCGTAAACGAGGAGAACATGCTCGTGTTCAAATCCGAAGGGAAAGACTACGAGTTCAAGCCCTTCATACCCGGAGAATAAACGAACGGTACCCTCTCTCCGCAAGAGCGCAGCTATTCTATTCTTTATCGCATGCCAAGGAGTTTCCTTGCGATAACAACCCTCTGGATTTCGTTCGTGCCTTCGTAGATCTGGCAGATTTTTGCATCCCGCATGTGCCTCTCGGCGGGGTATTCCTTAATGTACCCATAGCCGCCGAATATCTGCACCCCTTCGATGGCCGCCCTCATGGCAACATCCGACGCATAGCACTTGGCCATGGCCGATTCTTTCTCATAATCAAGGTGATTATCTTCCATCCAGGCGGCACGCAGGAGCATCAATTCCGCTGCATCGAGTTCTATCGCCATATCGGCAAGCTTGAACTGGATAGCCTGGAACGTTGAAATCGGCTTACCGAACTGGATTCTCTCTTTGGAATACGCCATGGCATCTTCCAGGGCCGCCCGACCGATACCGCAGGCCTGGGAACCTATGCCGATTCTCCCCGCGTCGAGCCCCATCATCATCTGCTTGAAACCCTGCCCCGGCTTACCCAGGAGGTTTTCCGCAGGTATCTCAGCATCCTCAAATACGAGTTCAGCCGTTCCGGACGCGAGGATTCCCATTTTTTCCTCAATCTTTCCTACCTTAAAGCCCGGCGTGTTTTTCATGTCGACAATGAGATTGATTACCCCCTTGTATCCTAATGCAGGATCGGTTGTCGCAGCCAAAACACAGTAATGGGCGACATTGCCGTTTGTGATAAACAGCTTGGTTCCGTTCACGATATATTTGTCACCCTTCAATACGGCCCGGCATTTCAACGCGGCTGCGTCCGAACCGGCGCTGGGTTCCGTCAGCGCGTAGCAGCCTTCCACCTGCCCGCTGGCCACAGGCGTCAGGTATTTCTTTTTCTGTTCTTCCGTACCGAACGTTAATACCGGATGACCATAAAGAGAATTGTTGACCGATACGATGACGCCACAGCTCGCGCAGGCTTTTGAAATTTCGATCAAGCAGAGAACATACGTCACATGATCCATACCCGCTCCACCGTATTCCTGAGGTACGGCAATGCCCATGATGCCCATCTCTCCCAGTTTGCGGCAGATTTCTTCCGGATGCCTGTGGGTTTTGTCAAGGTCTGCCGCGACCGGTTTGATCTCCTGTTCGGCAAACTTCTTGACCATATCTCTCACATCTCTTTGATCTTCTGTTAATCCGAAATTCATGGCTTCTAACCCCCTTGCAATTATTAATACGAATATAAAATCTCACTTATCCCCCCTTTTTTAAAGGGGGCCGGGGGGATTTCATGATCTCTTGAAAAATCCCCCTG
>JAFNGM010000191.1 GCA_017885225.1 Syntrophaceae bacterium
ATCATAATTTTCAGAGCGACCGGCTCCGCCATCACTACGCGAAGGTATTTTCATGTTTGCAGAGAGATATAAAAAAAGATTAATGGTTCAAAAAACCTCGGGCCTCTACCGCAACCCGCCGGAGGTGACCACGAAAGACGGGAAATATCTCCTCATGGGCGGCAGGAAGATCCTCAATTTCGCCTCCAATGACTATCTTGGTCTTAGCATTTCCGAGGAACTTCGACAGAAAGCGTCCCACAATTTCCGGAAGTACGGCACATCTTCCTCTTCCTCGCGACTCGTGTCAGGCAACTATTCCGTCATAAACGAAGCGGAAAATTTGTACGCGTCATATTTCGGATACGGCGACGCCCTCTTTTTCCCGAGCGGGTATCAGGCAAACATCGGGATCCTCTCTACCTTTCTGGAAAAGGGAGACACGGTCATTTTCGACAAACACATCCATGCGAGTTCCGTCAAAGGAATGACCATGAGCGGGGCCGATTTTTATGGATACAACCACAATTCCATGACTCATCTGGAAAAGAGACTTGCCGCACACAGAAACGGACAGATCGCGGTGTTAACGGAGTCTCTCTTCAGCATGGATGGAGATATTCTGGATGCATCCGGCATTAACACATTAAAAGACCGTTACGGCTTTCTGACAATCGTCGATGAAGCGCACGCCTTCGGTGCCGCAGGCATGGAGGGACGGGGCATCGCCGGCGCCATTGCGGATATCGCCGTGGGTACATTCGGCAAGGCCTTCGGCTTTTTCGGCGCCTTTGTGCTTCTCCCCGAAGGGTTCAAAGAATACCTCTTTAATTTCTCCTCCCCTCTCATTTATACCACAACCCTCCCGGAAGCGCATGCGGCCACCGCCATGGATATTCTGGAGATTATCGCGCAAAGTGAGGACAGGAGAACACACTTGCGAGATATCAGTGGATATATGAGGGAAGGCTTGCGGCGCGAGGGTTTTCGTGTGTCCGGTGACGCCCACATCCTGGCCCTCATGGTTGGGGATGAGGAAAAGGCTATGAAACTTTCCCGGAGGCTCCTGGAAAACGATCTATTCGTCCTCCCGGCCCGCTACCCGACAGTTCCTCTCAGCCATGCGATCTTGAGAATCAGCATTACGGCGCTGCTTGAAGAAAAGGATATTAAATCGTTTATTGCTCGCATCAAGGAAGCCAATGATGAAATCACGTAAAAAAATGCACAATCTGTTTGTCGTGGGGACCGACACAGGGGTGGGGAAGACTGTCCTTTCGCTTTTACTCATGCAGTTCTTTTTTTCTCGGGGATATAACCCTTTTTATCTGAAGCCGGTTCAGACGGGCTGCAAGGATCCCCATGACAGCGACAGCGATGCAAAGTTTATTTACCGCCATGTTGATCCTTTAAAAGATAAAGACCCGGCCGATTCCGTAATCTACTGTTTTAAAAATCCGAAAGCCCCCCTCATTGCCGCCCGTGATGAAGGCACAACAATAGACTTATCAGTTATAGAAAGGGCCATAGCTGAAAAGGCCATATCCTACTCGCCTCTTATTATGGAAGGTGCCGGCGGTGTTCTTGTCCCAGTCGTCGGAAACACCTTTGTGGCTGATTTAATTGTACACACACGCGCCGTGCCGGTTATTGCCGCCAGAGCGGGATTAGGAACCATCAACCACACCCTTCTCACCATCGAAGCCCTGACCGTCAGAGACCTCACACCCCTGGGAATCGTTTTCATCGATGCGGGGAAAGAAGAAACCCCGCTGGAGATGGTTCTTGAAAACAAACTGGCAATTGAGGAGGCTTCCGGCGTGAAAGTTTCCGGATTCATTGGCAGAATACGTAACTTTTCCAAGCCGCCCCAGGCTTGCTATGTGCCTCTTGAAAAAATGTTCGGTTCGCTATGAACATTACCGCTTATGATGCGGGCATATTGGTTTTTTTCGCATTAATACTCTCACCATTTCGTGAAGATCGCCTACGTTTTTGATGTATTTATGCCCCTCACACGAACCCTTGAATCCCTGACCCCTTTAATTTTTAAGACCGGGCTCGCATTTTTTCGGAAGCGATCCAAATATTTTCTTGACATCCATGTGTGAATGCAGTAATTCACGCCATAATTATATGACCGATAGTCATATAATGACTTCAGGTCATACGCGAACATTATTTTAAAATTTCATTATCAGATCATTACCGTGAGGAAAGTTTTCTTGTCTATGAGGGAATTTCATGATAGATTGCCGCGAAATTTGCTCAGGCTCAAAATATTTAGATAATCTTAATATAATTTATAAGTCTTTTAATATTGCCAAATCTCCGTGAATCTGATGTAAATTTCGAACACTACTGTATAAACCTTAGTATCATCAATCCCGCACATGGGAGAGTTCAGAAGCAAAAAAGCAGATTTCTTTTTTACAAAAGTTATGCAAGATACCATAGAGAAAATTCGTTTTAACACAAAATATAAAAGACATAAAATAAGGGAGGTTACATAGAGCCATGAGCGAAGCAGAGAAAGGTGCATTGAAGGAATTATATCCTGTTCCGGAGTGGGCGCGTAAGCGTGCGTATATCAAGGGGCGGGGGGAGTACGAGAAGCTCTGGCAGCGTTCTGTTGACGATCCGGACGGGTTTTGGTCGGAGATCGCCTCGGAGTATGTGGAGTGGTTCAAGAAGTGGGATAAGGTTGAGGACTACAACTTCGATGTGGGCGCCGGCCCCATCTACGTGAAGTATTTTGAGGGCGGCAAGCTGAATGTATCATACAACTGCCTTGACAAGCATTTAAAGACCCGCGGAGACAAGATCGCCATTCAGTGGGAGGGGAACGATCCTGGCGAAGACAGGGCGTATACGTATAAGGAACTGCATAAGGAGGTGTGCAAGTTTGCCAATGTGTTGAAGTCCCTGGGAGTGAAGAAGGGAGACCGGGTATGTTTCTTTCTTCCCATGATCCCCGAGCTTCCCATCGGGATGCTGGCGTGTACGCGTATCGGAGCCATTCACAGTATCGTCTTCGGGGGGTTCAGTTCCGACTCCCTCCGTGACCGGATCCAGGACAGCCAGACGAAAATCTTGGTCACCTGTGACGGGACATTCCGCGGCGCGAAGGCCGTACCGCAGAAGAGCAGCGCCGACGATGCGGTGAAAGCCTGTCCTTCCATCGAGAAGGTTGTCGTCGTGAGGAGGGTTGGCGAGAAGATGGCGTGCCCCATGCAGGCAGGGAAAGACCTGTGGTGGCATGAAGAGATGGCAAAGGTGTCTGAAGTGTGCGAGCCGGAGTGGATGGACGCGGAAGACCCCCTCTTTATTCTGTACACCTCGGGCTCCACGGGAAAGCCAAAGGGTGTCATGCACACGACAGGCGGCTACCTCGTGTATGTGGCCTATACCCACAAGATGATCTTCGATTACCATGAGAACGACATTTTCTGGTGTACGGCGGACATCGGCTGGGTGACGGGGCACAGCTACATTGTGTACGGGCCCTTGTGCAACGGGGCCACCTCGGTGATGTTTGAGGGAGTGCCGAACTANNAAGGAGGGGAGCGACTGGGTGAAGAAGGCGGATATATCCACCCTGCAGATCCTGGGAACGGTGGGAGAGCCCATTAATCCGGAAGCCTGGAACTGGTATCACCACAATATCGGAAGAGACGAACTCCCCATTGTGGATACATGGTGGCAGACGGAGACAGGGGGTATATTAATCACACCGTTACCGGGCGCCATTGATCTGAAGCCGGGCAAGGCGACGGTTCCCTACATGGGGGTAATACCTGCAATCATTGACGAGAACGGTGAAGAGATTACGGAGACAGTGGCGAGCGGGCCCCTGTGCATCAAGAAACCCTGGCCGGGGATCATGCGGGGCGTGTATGGCGACCCCATGAGGTTCCAGGAAACCTATTTTATTCAGCGTCCCGGGTTCTATTATACCGGTGACGGGGCGACCCGCGATGAGGATAACTATTATCAGCTCATGGGCCGCATTGACGACGTCATCAACGTGTCCGGACACCGGCTGGGGACGGCGGAGATCGAGAGCGCCCTCGTTGCCCACGCGAAGGTGGCGGAGGCCGCCGTGGTGGGGTATCCCCATGATATCAAGGGTCAGTCCATTTATGCCTATGTGACGTTGAAGACGGGCGTAGAGAAGTCGGATGCCTTGAGGAAGGAACTGGTGGCGCATGTGCGGAGCCTGATCGGGCCCATTGCGACGCCGGAGAAGATCCAGTGGGCCGATGGGTTGCCGAAGACCCGGAGCGGCAAGATTATGAGGAGAATATTGCGGAAGGTGGCGGCGAATGAGATCAGCGAACTGGGAGATACGACGACCCTTGCCGATCCTTCCGTTGTTGACGATATCGTGAAAAACAGGGTGTTATAAAATCCATGGCAGATGGATTTCACAACCGTCATTGGCGGGAAATAAGATACTATTCAGATAAATATTTTTCATTATCGACTGCCTGAGGTGGGAGATAAGGAAGGAGGAAAACGTGAACGTTGTTGCATGTGTAAAGCAGGTTCCGGATACTGAAACTCTGATCAAAGTGAAGCCTGACGGATCCGGCATTGATGAGACTGGTATTAAATGGGTCATGAATCCTTATGACGAGTATGGTGTGGAAGAGGCCCTGAAACTGAAGGAAAAGCTTGGCGGAGATGTCACCATCGTTTCTGTTGGTCCTGCAAGGGCGCTGGAAACCATAAGAACGGCCCTGGCCATGGGTGCCGACAAAGGGATTCATATCAATGACCCGGCTTTGGAAGGGGCTGATGCCTTTGCCGTGGCGACGGCCCTGGCAGGGGCAATCAAAAATATTCCCTACGACATCATCTTCTGCGGACAGCGTGCTATTGATGACGATTCCGGTCAGGTTGGCCCTGTCCTTGCAGAGCTCTTAGGCATCCCCCAGCTCACGGTCGTCACAAAGGTGGAAGTAAATGGTAATACCACAAAGGTGATAAGACCGATCGAAGGGGCTCAGCTTTTGATTGAAAGTTCATTGCCCTGTGTGGTGACCGCCCAGAAAGGTTTGAATGAACCGCGGTATGCCTCGCTTCCGGGAATCATGAAGGCGAAGAAAAAACCTGTCGATGTAAAAGATGCTGCGGGACTTGGTGTCACCATCGAGGTAAAGGCAAAAGTTGTCAAAACCTTGCCGCCTCCGGCCAGACCTCCAGGAAAGATTATCTGCGGTGAGGAACNNAGACTGCTTCGGGAAGAGGCAAAGGGCATATAACGCGAGATCTTTGAAGCATGAGATTGTCACGGTGCTTCGCACCTCGCACTATCACAGTATGTAATGAATCTCTCTATTGGAGGCATATAAAATGGCAAAAGGTGTATGGATTGTTGCAGAACAGAGATATGGAGCCTACCGCAAGATAAGCTTTGAGCTCGCTTCTACGGCAAGGAAACTTGCCAACCAGCTGGGTGAAGAAGCGAACGCCATCCTGCTGGGGTCCGGGATCGAAGGAATAGCTTCCGAGTTAGGAAAATATGGCATCGATAAAGTCTATACAGCGGATAACGCTGTGTTTGAACCGTATACCACAGACGCCCATGCTGCAGCGGTCGCGAAGATAGTCAAGGAACATGATCCTTCCATCCTGCTTCTGGGCGCTTCCTCCCAGGGCAAGGATCTGTCTGCCCGCCTTGTGGGCAAGCTGGCGACAGGAATGGCAACGGACTGCGTGGATCTGCAGATAGTTGACGGGAAACTGAGCGCGAGAAGACCCATGTATGCCGGAAAGTGCTACGGTGAAGTCATGACGTCGTCTTTCCCCCAGATGGCATCGCTTAGGCCCAATGTATTTCCCGCGGTGGAGAATTCCAAGGCAGCGGAAATAATAAAATTCGATGCAGGTATCGATGCAGGGCAGTTAAAGACGAAGGTGCTCGAAATACAGAAAGATACGTCAGGAAAGGTGGATCTGACGGAAGCGAACGTTATTGTATCCGGCGGACGGGGGATGAAAGGCCCGGAAAACTATGTACTCCTGGAAGAGCTGGCGGATGTACTGGGAGCTACGGTCGGGGCATCAAGAGCAGCGGTGGACGCGGGCTGGAGACCCCAGAAAGACCAGGTGGGACAGACCGGCAAGGTCGTTTCCCCTAACCTCTATATAGCCTGCGGCATATCAGGTGCGATACAGCATCTTGCCGGTATGGGATCTTCCAAATATATTGTGGCAATTAATAAGGATCCGGATGCCCCGATCTTCGCAAGGGCTGATTACGGCATCGTGGATGATCTCTTCAAGGTTATCCCGGAACTTACCAAAGAAGTCAAGAAACTGCTTGCGTAATGAAAGTGGGGGCGGCCTTCACGCCCCCTTTTTTTTGAGAATAAAGGTGCGTTATGGAATCATCAAAGTTTTACGTCGGCCATGAAGGACGGGAGGTCTTCTGGAATGCTGAATCTTATGAAGGACTCCTTTTTGCCTTCACGGCGGTTGCCCTTGCCATATTCGGATACGGACTTTACCGCAGATGGCAGATGTGGACTGCCCTGGGCAAACCGGAAGCCAGGAATGAAAATATGGGAGAGCGCATTAAATTGTTCTTTGTAAACGGCTTTCTGCAGATTAAAACATTCAAGGACATCTATCCCGGAATCATGCACGGGTTGATTTTTTTCGGATTTTTTGTCCTCATATTCGGAGCGGCCTTCGATGCCACGGAATTCCATATTGCCGAGCCCCTCGGTGTTCCTTTTCTGACAGGAAAATTCTACCTGATTTTTTCTTTTCTCATGGAGCTGTTCGGGTTATTTGTGCTTCTCGGGGTACTCATGGCCGCGGAGAGGAGATATGTGAGCAAGCCCGACCGCCTCGGGTACAAAGGAACATCCGACAACACGCCTGACGACGCAATTGTGCTTCTTCTGCTGGGGAGCATCATTGTAACAGGATTTGTTATTGAAGCATTGAGGATCCACGTGACAAATCCTCCCTGGGAGGTCTGGTCCTTCATCGGTTATACCATGTCCAAAGCATTTGCCGGCATGGACAATGATACGGCAAAAATCCTCCATAAGGTAATGTGGTGGACTCACACCTTTATCTCCCTCGGTTTCATTGCCTACATCCCGTATTCGAGGCTGCTTCATATCATCACTGTACCCGCCAATCATTACAAGGCATCCCTGAAACCTGCAGGCTCCCTTGAACCGATCCGTGACTTTGAGACGGCGGAATCCTTCGGGGCCGGTCAGCTCGAGGATTTCACCTGGAAGCAGATATTCGACTCCGATGCGTGCACGCGCTGCGGAAGGTGCCAGGACGGCTGCCCCGCATATCTGTCCGGAAAGCAGTTGTCACCGAAAAAGCTGGTGCAGGACATAAAGACCTACTGGCTGGAGCGGGCGCCTCTGGCGGTTGCGGCAAAGAAAACCGCCACGAAAGCAGGTGAAGGCGCTGCGTTGGAA
>JAFNGM010000192.1:0-22642 GCA_017885225.1 Syntrophaceae bacterium
CCGTGAGGCCCCCGCCTACTCGATTCGTGAGTGAATGGAATCAAGGCTCTTACTGGCTGCCTTTGCCAATTCCGACTCCGGGGCGCTTTCAATGATCGCTTTGAATTCAACTTTTGCCTTCTCAAAATCACTCTGTCTGATGTAACACTGTCCCAGCCAGTAGCGTGATTCTAACAATGAAGGGGCTATTTTTATTGATGCCTTGAAGTGTTGAATCGCCTTTTCTAAATCCCCTTTGGCATAATACGTTACACCCATGTGAAGATCGATCACGGGAAGGGGTATTGTATTCGGTTTAATGTTTTTTGCCTTCTCATAGGAACTCAGGGCCATCGGGTAATCTCCCTTCCCATGATAGGCCATGCCCATGTTGAAGAAGGCCTTCTCGGGAGTCTCGTAAACAATATTGGAAAGGGCTTTTTTAAAGTATTCTATGGCATCATCCCAGCGCTCCATTCTCAGGTAGATGTGCCCCAGGTAATTGTACGCGTCCGAGTAATCAGACTTTAAGGACAAGGCTTTGTTAAATTCTTCGATGGCCTTATCATTAAGTCCTTTTCCGAAGTACGCGATACCCATATAGTAGTGGACCTTCGGATCCCGGGGTATGATTTTTTCCGCCTGCAGAAACTCCTTCAGGGCATCATTGAAACGCTCGCCCCCCAGATAGGCAATCCCCACATTCACGTGCATATCTGCCTGTTCCTTATGCCAGGGGCTCGTTGCACAGGCCGCAATGGTAATAAGGGATACCATCACAATAGTGTGTTTGATTAGATTGATCGTGCTCATCGTGCAGTTCCCGGACCTTTATAAAAAATTTTTTCTCAATAAACATTGAAACCTTTGCAAAGAGCAGGCAAAGGTTTCAATGTGTGCTAATCGTTGGCGTATATGGTCTGTGCGTCATCCACCCTTTTGTTTTTCAGGTTTTTGACCGACAGCCTCTTCACCTCTTATGACCTTAGGGGTGATAAATACCATGAGCTGCCTTCTCGATTTATTAATGGATTCGGTTTTGAACAGCCATCCTAAGATCGGTATCTTGGAGATCCAGGGAACACCGCTTTCTCCCGTCTGCTCTTGCGTTTTCAAAATGCCTCCAATGACAATGGTATCGCTATCCTGGACAACGATTTTGGACTCTACCTCGCTTTTATTGATCGGCGGGTTACCGCCTAAAGCCGGAGCCATTGCATAGTCCGCATAATCATTGGTCGCCTTGATCTCCATGGATATCGCGCCTTCCGGTGTGATCTTTGGTTTTACTTCGAGTTTTAAAACGGCTTCCTTGAAGGTAATGCTCCTGTTACCGTCCTTGTCTATGGTTACGTAGGGGATTTCCTGACCCTGTTTGATTACTGCCTTGACATTATCCATGGTGGAAACTTTGGGTGAGGAAATAATTTTTCCCTGACTGGTCGTTTCCAGGGCCTGAATCTGGGCTTCGAGTACCGCGTTGGCGCCTCCCAGGATGAGACCAAAGGTTGGTGACGTCATTGCTGCCGGATAATTGAGTGCCGCAGATTGAATAGCTTTTCCATCGGTGGTTCTAAACGGTAACTGAGAAGGGTATGGCCACGATACTTGGCGCGGATTGATAGTGTTGGTGCTGGTACCCCCCGTGAGAGCATAGGAATAGTCGCCCGCTTTGCCGTAGTATACACCTCCCCACTGGACGCCGAGGTTTCTCACAAAGTCATCTGCGACTTCCACGATTTTTGCCTCGATGGATACTTGCCGCAGCTTCCCCCTTTCTTCCAAGCGTTCCTGTTCCGCTTTTTTGGCAAGGGCTTCCGCTTTCATACGATCTTCTTCACCCTGCCTTCGGTCGGATTCGTCTTTCTTCATTCTCTCATAGGTGACAACACTGATCACATCGCCCATTTGCTTTTTGGCGAGACCCTGGACGTCTAATATGGTATCGAGGGCCTGGTCCCAGGGAACTTTATGCATGTGCACAGTCATAGCTCCCTTGACATCCTCTCCGGCGACAATGGTCACTTCCCCTGCCTCGGCAAGTAATCTCAGGACAGCCTTTATGGGAGCATCCTGAAAATCAAGGGATATTTTTCTTCCCATATATTTCGTGGCTTCTCTGCCCCTGTCGAGTCTCGCCCAAGAGGGATTCACTTCCTGTTTCGGTGTTTCTTTCGCGGTATCAAATTGTTTTTGTTCAGGTGCGGGCAGCGTTGCCTCGATACTGCTTATATTAAAATCAATAACGACGTTCTGTCCTGCCTGACTTACACTGTAAGGGACGCGTTCTTTCAGCGCTATCGTGATGAGAGCCCATTGCTGTCCCTCGATCGCCTTTTGGGCGGGCGTAACGTTGATTACATTGGAGAGCTTCCCCTCCCCTAAGGTGCTTCTCAGTTCCTGCGGCACAAATATATTCGCCATTTTTACCAGGACGGCATTGCCTGCAAGGGCCTCGACAGAAGCCCCTGTCTGTTTCGATATATGAAAAGTAAGACGTTCTTTACCTTTGATCCTTTCAAAGGATATATCGAGCAGGTGTCCCGCATCTGTCTTCTCAGCTTTTAGCGTGGATGCCTCCGGCGGTGCGCTCCATGCGTAGCCTGTATAACCGAAAAGCGCTATACAAACAGTCAACACTATAATCCATGGCATATTTTTTTTCATGGTTGTACCTCACCTTCCTCCTTGCGAAGCTTGATTGCTCCCCTTCTTGTCTTCGCGTGTTTGGCCTCCGCTTTTATCGTTTCTTCGACGATGACTCTGTCTTGGAGTATCTCGACTACTCTGCCGTTATGCAGACCAATATAGGTTCCCACAAAAATCGGATAAAATTTTCCTTTCACATCCGTGACCATCGCTATTCTCGAATGTTCATCGATTGCGATACCCACAAGCTTGAACTGTTCAATGCCGGCTCTCTGCAAGGGATTGATAGGGAGGGCCTTCGGCATTTCAAGCTTTTTCTTTGCGCTGATTTCATCCACTATGTAGGGTTTAAACGGATCGGGCTTTCCTACAGGATTGTATTTGTATGCAGGAGCCGCTTTGAATTCGGCAGCCGTTGTGGTGATATCCTTTTGTTCAGGCACCTTTGTAGCGGTCACTTTTTTGAGGGTGGCATGAGTTCCTGATACCCAAATAATAGAGATCAAGACCAGGAAAATGGCCGTTATGCAAGCTGCGTTATTATTTTTTTTCATCAGCTTTTTTCTCATCCATTTTTTCTAAGAACATATAGGTTTTTATCATGCAGGATGTTGTTAAACGACGGCCCTTGCCTGTTACATCCTTCCCCTCCGTCATGGTTATTTCCTCTATATTGATTATCCTGGGAAGCTTCGCGACCTTTTCGAAGAAAACAACTGCGCTGTGATAGCCTCCGGTAACCGTTACTTTTACAGGTATTTCGTCATAAAATTTTTCTTCCGGCTGTTTTGAGGGAGCTCCCTTGGCATCGGCTGGTTTTTTATCACCCGGCTTTTGTTCCGGTGGTTTCATTTCCGATTGCCTTGGCTCGAAGAGGATAAAGTCGATACCGGAATCTTTCCCTGCCTGTGCAACAGCATATAAAAGCCCCGGTATTTCACGCTGATCGGGAAGTTTCGCCAAAGCCACTTTCAATGTTTCTCGTAAGGCATTCACTTCTTTCTCGAACTTTTCTTTTTGGGCTGCCAGACGTCCTTTCTCTACTACCTGCGCCTGAATTTCGGACAACTTTGTGTCAAGTTCGCCTTTCTTCTGGAGAGACGATTGCATAAAGAGTGAATAATATGCTGCACCTAACACAAAGTAAATCAAGGCGACAATCAATGCTTTACGCTTGGCGGGCATTTTTTTGATGTCATCCAGGGTGAGAGCCATGTAATTATTATCCCTTCTTTTTCACACACGATATAATAAATTGCTGCAGTTTAATGCCGGATATCTCTTTTTCCTTGGTTGATACCAAATCGACGGATTTGATAAAGGTAGATCCTGCCAAATTTTTCATGAAGTGCGCAACCGCGATATTATTTCTGGCCATACCCTCAATGGTAATAGCTGTTCCTTTTTCCGATAATCTTTCAAGCCAGACGTCCTTTACGGGGACCATGGTTGTTAATTCGTCAAGCATACGCACGGGTGCCAGGCGATTTTCTTCAAGGGTATTGATAATAGCAATTTTTTTCTCGAGAAGAGCCTTGTCTCTCTTGAATGTGTCAATATCGAGAATAATCTTATTGAGACGATCGAGTTCATTTTGCTGTTTTGTAATGTTTTCTTCGAGACTACTGATGCTCATACTGAGATAAAGGTGAAATGAACCGAGCGCGAGGACGAACACAACAAAGGTGATGCCGATGACCATAATCTGGCGTGTAATGTCCTCTCTCTTTTCTTTCTCCCGATAGGGAAGAAGATTAATCCTGATCATTTGTCACCTACTTTTCTTAGTGCCAGCCCAATCCCAACAGCTGCGATAGGAATAATATTTTCGATTGTTGCCGGATCAAGAGTTTTTGTGTTGTAGCCTATATTTTTAAAGGGATTCGCAATTTCCGCTTCTACATTAAGTCGTTGCGTCAAGTCGTTTACAATACCAGGTATTTTCGCACTCCCTCCGGATATAAGAACATGCTTTATATATTCTCCCCCATACGTTGACCGGAAATAATCCACAGAGCGCTCAATTTCTGCACAGATAGGTTCTGCATAGTGAAGAAGGCTTTCCCGGAATTCTTTGTCTGACGCTTCGCTGCCGCCAGGCCCTTCAATTTTGATCCTTTCCGCTTCCTCGAATGTCACTCCCAATTTCTGCTGAATTGCCTCCGTGATGGAATTCCCCGCAAGTGTAAAATCTCTGGTAAAGATTGACATACCTCCTCTCACCACATTCACGTTCGTGATACTTGCTCCTATATTGATGAGGACGGCCATTTCGTTGTCTTCAAAATCATAATTCTCTTCATACATTGTTTCGAGAGCAAAAGAATCGACATCCATGATCACGGGAACATATCCCACTTGTCTGATGGCATCGGTGTAACCGTTCACGATGTCTTTCTTTGAAGCAACAATTATAACATCCATCTGATTGGGATTAAATTCATTCTCGCCAAGGATTTGGAAGTCATAGCTTACTGCCTCCATATCGTCAAACGGCAGATATTTACCTGCCTCATCCTTTATCAGATCACGCAACTCATTTTCTTCGAGAGTGGGAAAGGTCACTTTTTTGACTATCACGGAGTGTCCGGAAATGGATGTTACGACATTTCTTCTCTTGCAGCCGGATAGCTTGAATAGTTCCTTAATTTTCAAGGCCAATTCCTGCTGTTCTACGGCTACGCCATCTACTATGATACCCTTTTCCAAAGGCATTTGGAAAAAGCGGTTAAGAATATAGCCTTTTGGGGTTTCTTGCATTTCGGCAAGTTTTATAGAACTTGATCCTACGTCAAGCCCAACCAGTTGCTTGCTGCCCGGCAACAGGTTCTTAAAGATATCAAGACCGCCTGATAACAGATTTTTAATGTTTAGCATAGGATCACCGTGTGTGGATTATTATATCGAGATTCATTTCGAATATCGATAAACAAGATCTCCCTTCCTGACCATTCCAATTTCGTTTCTTGCTACCATTTCTATATATTGAAGATCACTTCTCAGCAGCGCCGCCTTTTTACTCAATTCCTTGTTCTCAAGAGTAATATCATTGTTCGCTTTTTTTAACGCCATTAATTTTTCTTTCATGGCGTAATTATCAACAAGACCCCTTTTTCCGAAAGTAATGAGCATACTCATCAAAAAAACAAACACAATAAGATATCTGCCTATTTTCATTCCGATCGGTCGTTTCCATTAAATCGTTTTAAAAAAAATTATAGTAAAAAAGTAATTTGAAACATTCAGTCTGCAAGAAAAACATCCTCATATTTTTTTTGCAGCGCTTTTGCGACTTTCAATTCTGAGTACTTTCGAGTTGTTAAACCCTTTTCCATTTTTGTTATGGTTTGAGGTGCCAAACCTGCCTTTCTCGCAAGTTCGGCAATACTTAAAGGAATCGCTTCACGCAGTTGCTTTACTTTATTTTTTTTCATTCCCTCATTCCAAATTAAAAACGATCGCTCTTCGAAAAAATTATACACTAACTATAACTTATGTCAAGTGATAAAGATCACAAAATTACAATATTTTTTAAAGTTAATTAATATTGATTAAAGTAATGACATTGTGTAAGCATATTTTACCTATANNCGCTGGTGTGTTACATTAATTTCAGGTAAATTAGTAACAATTATGAGTTACTTCAATATGATATGACATTTTTCACGTCAACGCGGCAGGAAAAGACTTAATCGATTTACTTCTAAAGCAAGTTGAAGGATCTTTGGCTTAATATTGCCATTAAGGGGTTGTATTAGGGATTTACCCTAATGAGAGACTTTGTAAGAATGTGTCATTTAGCTACGGAGGGAAGATGCTGCTGTGGTTCTCCGAGGAGAAAGTCTCCCCGTTCGATCCAGTCTTTAAGAATCTGGGCAATTTCTCTTGCCTTGTAGTAACTGGAAAGAGGTGCCGTGGTGATTTGATGGCCGTTTAAAGTTATCTCACCGGAGAAGAGTTCCTTGTAGCTTACTTCGCCAAGGCTTTTAAGTGCACCGCCTTTCGGATAATTCATACTATAATCATAAACCTGTGTGTAGATGTCTTCATCCTTTACAGATGTGTATCGCGCCATTTCTTCATTTAACACAGGGATCGGAATGCCTATCCCGACGTATAAAGAAACCCCATATCCTAACATGCTGGCTCCTACAAGCCAGGTGGGACTCATTTCTTTAAGGTTTCCTATGGTCGCAATCGTTCCTGCACCCTCTTTGGGAACATCGTTTTTGCCCCGCGCAACGTTCGGGTTATGCTGCGTTCCCTGCCAGGCAACATAGCCGTGGGCGCCCCCTAAAAAGATTCTCGTTCCGATACCAATGGTCAGATAATAGGGATCATTAAACAGCGGGCTTAACTGTCCCGATGTTGAAAAGTTCGCGTTTGCCATACGGGGTCTTAGGACCCCCATGTATGTATATATAGTTTTGTCGGACATATTGACCGCACAGCTGTAATTTTGATAGGCATTTCGGGGGTTGAAGAGAATCGCATCACGTAAATCGTTGATTGTAATATTTTTTTCATATTTCCTCGCAGGATAACAATCAGTTCCATACCCTTCGGCACGCAATCTGATCACATTGCCTGCTACGAGATCTTCGATGACGTGTCCTCCTCCGTAATTAAATTCCCCCGGATAGACGCTGTTAAGGGGGTCCCCTTCGACAACTTCGGTTGCTCCTATGTAACAGTCTACCGCAGCGATGCCACCATATGCCGGCACGTCATTCAGCCATATTTTTGAGGCCTTTATCTTTGGAGAGGTGTGTCCGAAGTTCAGAAATGCACCTGATGAACACATGGGGGCGAATGTTCCCGTGGTGACCACATCAATTTTCCTTGCAGCTTCGACATGACCGTGTTTCTCGGCAATATGAATCATCTCTTCCGCGGTGACAACAACGGCTTTGCCCTGCTTGATCTTTTCGTTGATCTCTTTGTAGGATTTATTTACTTTGAATTTTTTCATGAGGTGCCCATCCTGTATGACCGAATCCCCCATCCCCTCTTGATGTTATATCAAGTTGTTGACTTAATGTCCATGAAACCTTACATACCCGATGCACTACCATTTGCGCGATACGATCACCGCGCCTGATGACAAAAGGTGTTTCCCCATGATTAATCATGATGATGCCAATCTCTCCACGGTAGTCTGCATCAATGGTTCCCGGAGAGTTCACCAGCGTAACACCATTTTTTATGGCGAGGCCGCTCCGAGGCCTTATTTCAGCCTCATATCCTACCGGCAGGGCAATCGCAATACCTGTTGGAATCATCTTTCGTTGACCTGGAAATATGGTTTCTTCCGTCTCCACAGCGGCATAAATATCCATACCTGCTGCATTCTCAGTCATGTATCGGGGAAGGGATATGTCGTTACAGCCAGATAATATCTGTATAGGTATTCTGATTTCTTCCGTCATGAGAATTCAAATTTAATTATCAAAGTTAAAAGAAAGATCTTTTTCTGAAATCCTTCCCGTGGCGGCAAGTGTTATGGTATGGGGTGTAAAAATTTCACAGGCCAGGTTTCTCACGTCCTCTGCCGTTATTGCATCTATCGAGGCAATGACATCTTCCGGATATATATATCTTTCAAAAAAAATCTCATTCTTTGCCAATCTGATCATACGATTATCGGTACTCTCCATGGAGAGCAGGAAATTTCCCTTGATGAGCTCCTTGGCCTGCACCATTTCCTTCTCTGTAAGGAGATTATTGCGTAACCGCTTCAATTCTTCAAGTATGAGATTTACGACAACCTGAACTTTATCCTCACTGGTTCCCGCATAGATGCCTAAAGAACCTACATCCATGTAAGGGTTCAGATAGGAATGGATTGCGTAGGCGAGCCCCTTTTTTTCTCTGATTTCCTGAAACAGCCGCGAACTCATGCACCCTCCTAATATCGCATTCAATAAGTAGCTTGAATATCTCTGGGGGCTTATTGCGGATGGCGCAAGGGTTCCAATAATTAAATGTACCTGTTCCAGGTCCTTTTCCAGAGCAGCCACTTTCGATGTAACCACAGGCGTATTGCCTTGTGAAAGGAGCGTTTCCCCATATATGGATCCAAATGCCTGTCCCACCAGATCAGAGAGTACCTCATGTTTTAGGTTCCCTGTAGCTGCCAGAATCAGATTGTCACTTTTATATCTCGCGTTGAAGAAGGAAAGAATTTTTTCTCTATTGAAAGATGATACTTGACCTTTCGTTCCCAATATGGGGAGACTTAAAGGGTGGTCGTTCCAAAATACTCTCTCAAAGAAATCGTGAATATAATCATCAGGTGAGTCTTCGATCATATTGATTTCTTGAAGGACGACGGATTGCTCTTTACGGATTTCTTCTTCATGGAAGCATGAATTTATGAAAATGTCGGCAAGAAGGTCTATGGCCATCGGTAAATGATAATCCGGTATCTTTATATAAAACGAGGTGAGTTCCTTGCCGGTAAAAGCATTCATCATGCCGCCGACGGAATCAATAGCGGACGCGATATCGAACGCAGACCTTTTTTTAGTTCCTTTAAAAAGCATGTGTTCAATAAAGTGAGCTGTTCCACTCGACACTGAATCTTCATGCCGGGAACCAGTCCGCACCCAGAGCCCTATTGATATTGACCTGACATGATTGACTTCTTCAGAAACGACCCTGATACCGTTCGGGAGAAAGGTTTTATTGTGCGCTTGCACCCATTGCATCCTTCCTGCTAAGCCGGATTTTTCCTTGTTTATCGATCTCGAGAACTTTGACCAGGACCTCTTCTCCTTCCTGGAGGATGTCCGTAACTTGTTTAACCCTTTCCTTGGAAAGTTGCGATATGTGTACCAANNTGCCGCGATAGATCTTTCCCACCTCTGCATCTTCAGTTAACCACTTAACCATTGCTACGGCTCTCGATGCCGCTTCTGAATCATTCGACGCGATGGTCACGGTGCCGTCATCCTCTACATCGATAGTAACACCTGTCTCATTGATAATCTGTCTGATATTCTTCCCACCGCTGCCGATCACATCTCTTACTTTTTCAGGTTTTACCTTTATCGTCGTAATCCGCGGGGCATATTTAGAGAGGTCCTCTCTTGGTTCGGCAAGTGTCTGCGTAAGCTTTTCAATGATAAAAATGCGCCCCTCTCTCGCTTGGTATAACGCTTTTCTCAAGATATCTTCATTCAATCCGCTGATTTTGATGTCCATTTGCAATGCTGTGATTCCCCTTTTTGTCCCGCATACTTTGAGATCCATATCCCCTGCATGGTCTTCATCTCCGATAATATCAGAAAGGATGACCACCTTGTCGTCTTCCTTTAATAAACCCATGGCAATACCGGCAACAGTATCCTTGACCGGTACACCCGCATCCATAAGGGAAAGGGAACTTCCGCATACTGTGGCCATTGATGAGGAACCATTCGAAGACAGGATTTCAGAGACAATCCTAATCGTGTAAGGAAACACTTCCTCTGAAGGGAGTATCGGCAGTAAAGCTTTTCTCGCAAGAGCACCATGACCAATTTCTCTCCTGCCCGGACTCCTTAAAGGCCTTGCTTCTCCTACGCAATACGGCGGAAAATTATAGTGGAGGATAAAAGTTCTCATCTCTTCACCACTTACATAGTCCATTCGCTGTTCGTCCGAGGACGTACCCAGCGTGAGAGCGGCAAGAGCCTGGGTTTCCCCCCTGGTAAAAAGGGCCGATCCGTGCGCCCTCGGGAGAATTCCCACTTCGGCGCTTATCGGTCTAATATCTGTGGAAGATCTTCCGTCGGTTCGCTTGTTCTCGTGTAGTATCATATTCCTGATGATTTGCCGCTCCAGGTCTGACAGAATGTTTTTTACCTGAGAAGTGAGCCCGTTATCTTCAGCGCAGACCTCTTTGATTACTTTCTCCATTAGCCAATCAAGGGTTTTATGCCTATCGAGCTTTCTTGCTATGGTATAGGCTTCTTTCATACTGTTGGCTGCCGCTTCCGTAACCTTTGCATAAAGGATTTCATCTACGGTGATTGTATCCACCACCCGTTTCTCTTTCCCCATGGTTTGGCGGATATGACCCTGAAGTTCAAATACTGGCCGTAATGACTCTATGCCGAAATTAATCGCATCAACGATTGCATCCTCTTCTATCTCAACGGCCGAGCCTTCAAGCATCACCAGATTTATATCAAATTCCTTGCTTCCGGGAACGGGAGGGGTTTTTCTTCCCACGATAAAAAGATTGAAATCACTTTTCTCCAGGGTTTCTGATGAGGGATTACATACAAATGTGCCGTCAACACGTCCGACACGAATAGCGGCAATGGGCCCGTTGAAAGGGATATCAGAGATTTCGAGCGCTACAGATGCACCGAATAATGCTGTCACCGCGGGATCATTTTCATTATCCATGGACAGCAAGGTTGCTACGATTTGAGTTTCGTGAAAATAGCCTTTCGGAAAAAGGGGTCGGAGAGACCTGTCGATAATCCTTGATGTCAATATTTCTCTTTCATTGGGGCGACCCTCCCGCTTAAAAAATCCTCCGGGAATCTTTCCCGCAGCAAACGTCATCTCCTGATAATCCACCGTCAGGGGCATAAAATCGACGCCTTCTCTTTTACTTTTAAGTGATACGGCCGTTACAATTACTACCGTGTCCCCATAGGTCACAAGGACTGATCCATCAGCCTGACCTGCCATATAGTTTGTTTTAACAGAAATATCTCTTCCCGCAAAATCTATACTAAACGTGTTTTGCATGTACTTATTTCCTCATTATGCTGGTTAAATGTTATTGAAATACAAACGCTGGGTTGAATACAAACGCATCCGCGATGGTAAATCTCTTTTTTCTTCATTCTGTCACCAGAATTCGGTCCTGGATTATTTTCTGAGGCCCAGCCGCTGAATAACGCTTCTGTATCTCTCCACATCCTTTTTTTTGAGGTAATCAAGAAGACGTCTTCTCTGTCCCACGAGTTTCAATAGGCCCCTGCGAGAGTGATGATCCTTTTTATGAATTTTAAAATGTTCAGTAAGATACTCAATTCTCGCACTGAGGAGAGCAATCTGGACTTCAGGAGATCCAGTATCTATCGTGTGTAATTGAAAATTACCAATGACTTCCTTCCTTTTTTCCGAATCTAACACCGCTTTATTTCCTCCCTAAAAGTTAGTGTTCAGTGACCACAGACATATCCCATAAGCCCAAGTCGCAGGGAAGTGTGCCTCATTTGTCACTGTTAAATATTCTCATGATTTTAACTACTTGTCTCTTGTCATCCAATGTATTTATCTGGTCAGATGCATAAAGCATTTTTGCAATAGAGACAAGGTTATTATCGTTATCCGTAAACTTTATCATATCTCCCGCTGCAAGGGAAGGGATATGATATTTTCTGAAAATTTCTCCGATCGGTTGATAACCTTCCCTCAATTTTTTGGCAAATGCATGGTCGATATACATTGACGGAAAGTTGGGAAGCGCATCAACCAGGGGAATTATGTGTTCCAGGGAAACATTTTTCTTACTAGAACCATCGAGTGACACCGCAGATGATTCGGAAAAACAACCACTCCTCGTTCTTCGCAAGCTCGCGAGACACGCCCCGCAGCCCAATATCTCACCGATGTCGGAGCATAAAGTTCTGATATAAGTACCCTTTGAGCAAGATACGGAAAAAGTTACATAGGGTAATTTCGCGTCCTTCATTACAATTGCATAAATTTCCACAATTCTTGAGGGCGGTTCGATGGTGACCCCTTTCCTTGCCCACTTATAGAGAGATTTACCGCGAAATTTTATCGCCGAATATTGGGGAGGTACCTGTTCTACTCTTCCAACAAAGCGACACATAACATTTTCTATATCATTCACACTGACATAAGAATCGTTACGTGAAATAATGTTACCTTCTATGTCCTGAGTGTCTGATCTGACACCCAGCAACATGGTTGCCGTGTAATCTTTTGTGTCCATTGCAAAGAATTGTACAAGCTTCGTTGCTTCATTTATACAGACAGGTAGAACGCCCGTTGCCATGGGATCCAGGGTACCAGTATGTCCGGCTTTTTTTACGGTGAGTGCCCTTTTCACATTCTCGACCACATCATGAGATGTTTTACCGGACGGTTTATCAATTACAACGATTCCGTTCATGGATTCAATGAAAGTTCCTCTATGACCTTTAAAACTCTCCATACAACACTCTCAAAATCGCCATTTATGTTACACGCGGCGGCATTTATATGTCCACCTCCTCCAAATGAGCTGGCAACACGCTCTACGTTAATCATTCCTTTTGAACGGAAACTCACCTTGAATTGATGTTCCCATAATTCTATAAAGAGGAGAGATATTTCGACTCCTCGAATAGAACGAGGAATATCTACAAAGCCTTCCGTATGTTCAACACACGCACCTGTCTGTTCGAGGTCCTTCCGGGTGATAAGCATGTAACCGACCCCTCTATCCCAATCAAAGACAAGTGTCTCTAGCGCAAGAGTTAACAATCTAATCTTAACAAGAGAATGGTTTTCATAGATGTTTTCCGAAATCCACTGGGGATCGGCGCCTTTTTCGACAAGGGTTCCTGCTGCTATCAGTGTATCCTTGCTCGTATTTCTGTAACAAAAGCCTCCTGTGTCGGTTAGGATAGCCGCATATAAATTTATTGCTATTTCCTTTGTAATAGCAGTGTTCATCTTCACTATAAGTCTGTAGAGAAGCTCTGCCGAAGAACTCGCAAGATGGTCGATGAAGGCAATGCTGCCAAAACTATCGTTCGAGATATGGTGATCAATGTTTATGATTCTCTCCATAGTGCTTATGCGGAAAGATTCATCTCCGATCCTATTCAATTCGCTGCAATCGAGAACGAAGACCGCATCAAAATTTTCAAGTGAGGGAAGTGTATGTCCAATCTTGTCGCTGCCAGGGAGAAAGCAATAAATTTCCGGTGTTTCGTCCTGATTATACACCACAACATCCTTCCCCATATTCGCGAGCATTTGATAGAGTGCAAGTTCCGACCCCAAAGCATCCCCGTCAAGCCTCACATGGGACGTGATAAGAAAAGAATTGTACCTGTTTATGATTTCAATAATACTACTCAACATGCGGTTCATCAGTATTTTGTAGTTCCGCCAGCAGTCTGTCGATTCGACTTCCGTATGTGAACGATTCGTCAAACATGAAAATTATATCTGGCATGTAGCGCAGTTTCAGCCTTTTTCCGAGTTCTCTCTTTAAAAAACCCGTAGCTTTTTCGAGGGCTGTTTTTAGTTGTGGATCACAGGTATCCTTGCCCATCTCTACATAATATACTTTCGCAAGACGGAGATCATCCGTTAATTTTACTCCCGTAATAGTGACAGATTTAATGCGAGGGTCTCTGATTTCTCGCAGCAGAATATCCGATATATCGGCCATAATAAGATCTGCTACACGAGTTGACCTTTTAATATTCATTATATTTATCCTCATATTCGAGATGACCAATTGAATCGGGGAAGCTTGTGATTTCTATTTTTGTATGTAAAACTTCAGCGAGGTGAAGGTCATCGATAAATTTTAAAATGTGGTCAACTTTCCCATTTATATAACGCCTATCATTTCCCACGACACTGAACCCGATCTTTGCTCTTTTCCAGTGATCATTATCCCCAATTTCCGCAATAGATATGTTAAACTCGTTTTGAGTCCTCTTTAATATTCTGTTGAGAACCCCTCTTTTTTCTTTCAGAGACCTGCTCTCGACAATCCATAACTCTATGATACCCGATCCGATAACCATCTCTTCAATAAATCCCAAAAAATTCCGAATTCGAATACTGAATTTTTCAGCCAATTAATTACAGACAGGGTTCGAGGATTCAAGGATTCCATTACCCCTAAACCCCTAACGGCATTATCGACTTTTACAGAGAGATACCCTATATTTCTACAATTTCCTCTCCACCTTTTCAGTGATGTATGCTTCGATGATATCACCTGTTCTGATATCATTAAAGCCCTCAATGCCAATGCCGCATTCAAATCCTTCAGTTATCTCTTTGACGTCGTCTTTAAACCGCCTAAGGGAGAGTACCTTGCTGTCATAGATCAATACGCCATCTCTCACCAATCGGAGATTGGCGCTCCTCGTGATCTTGCCATACGTTACATAGCTGCCGGCAATAGTTCCGATTTTGGGAACTTTGAAAAGTTCCCGTACTTCCGCTCGACCGATGTCAATTTCTTTATACACAGGTTCAAGAAGTCCTTCCATGGCAGCTTTCATATCTGCAATGACGTCATATATGATGTCGTATAATTTAATTTCGATGCCTTCCTGCTCAGCAATGTCCACTACTCTGGCATCCGGTCGGACATTAAACCCTATGATAACGGCGTTGGAGGCCGAGGCGAGGAGCACATCGGTTTCTGTGATAGTACCTGTGGAACTGTGAATGATTTTCACTTTTATATCCTGTGTGCCGAGTTTGGTTAAGGCATCAATCAATGCTTCAATGGATCCCTGTACATCTCCTTTTATGATGACATTAAGTTCCTTAACCCCCTCTTTAATTTTTTCATACAATTGCTCAAGGGTGATTTTTGATGATTTGGTAAGTTCCCGTTCCCGTTCTTTTCTAATCCAGTATTCTCCAATATTGCGAGCCTTCTTTTCATCCTCCACACATATAAATTCTGCACTTACCTGGGGGACTTTTGAAAATCCGATTACCTCGACCGGCATAGACGGGCCAGCCTCTTTCACACGCGCTCCCTGATCGTTAATCAATGCTCTGGCCTTGCCAAATTCTGTTTTAGAGACAAAGGCGTCCCCCTCCCTCAGGGTACCTTCCTGGATCAACACTGTCGCCACAGGCCCGCGGCCGCGATCAAGTTTCGCTTCAATAATAATACCCCGGGCAGATCGGATTGGATCGGCGCGTAAATCCATAACATCAGCTTGTAGAAGGATCATTTCCAAGAGAGCTTCAATACCTTCCTTTTTCTTGGCTGATACTTCACAGTATATTGTTTCTCCACCCCATTCTTCCGATAAGAGGTTATAGTCAGTTAAAACTTGTTTAATTTTTCCCGGATCAGCTCCCGGTTTGTCAATCTTATTGATGGCAACGATAATGGGGACTTCTGCTACCCGTGCGTGGTTAATAGCCTCTATGGTTTGATCCTTTACCCCGTCATCAGCTGCGACAACGAGTACCACAATATCTGTTACATGAGCTCCTCTTGCTCTCATGGCAGTGAATGCTTCATGACCGGGAGTGTCAAGAAACACTATATCTCTGTCTTTTATGTGGACATGATATGCTCCTATCGCCTGAGTAATACCGCCTACTTCACCGGCTATCACATTTGTCTGTCTTATGGCGTCTAAAAGAGACGTTTTCCCGTGATCAACATGTCCCATAATAGTTACCACAGGCGCCCTCGTTTTCAGGTTTTCTGAAGCAGAGTCTACTTTTTGAAGGGATTCATCATATTCAGCACCGACCAGTTCAATCTGGTATCCGAATTCTCCGGCAATAAGAGTCGCAGCATCACAATCAATAGCCTGGTTTATAGTAACCATCAAACCCAGTCCAATGAGTTTATTAATAACTTCATTTGCTTTAACCCCCATTTTTTTTGCAAGCTCGCCCACGGTTATTACTTCGCCCACTTTTATTCTCCTTTTTATTGCTTTTGGTATCGTAATTACCGTTTTTTTCATTTTTGTCGTGACAGGCCTCTTTCCCTCCTTCCATTTAATAATCCTCTCTTCTCTCTCTAAAACTTCACGCCTGTCTTTTTTATCGACGAGCTTTTTGATGAAAGCCTTTTTCCTCGCCGAAGGCAGTTCTTCCATCACCACTTCTACTGGCTTTTTTCCCTTTATTTTAGGCTTTTCTGGTTCCCACTTGGCCGGTTTTTCGACTGCTTTAGGTGGGGTAATTTCCTTGACGATCTTCAGTTCGGGCTTTTTGGGGATATCTTTCCTGACCTCGATAATGGGTTCTTTGGGGACCTGAGGGGTTACTACCTCTTTCTTCACTTCTTTTTTCGGGGCCTCTTTTGCTTCTGTCGGCGGTGCTGGAGGAGGTTCAACCGGCAGCGCCGGCTGCTTTTCCACAGGTTCCAGTTTCTTTTTTGGTTTTTTGGGAATTTCTTCAACTACCGCTGGTTTTTTCGGGATTTCTGCCCCCACTTCAACAGGGGTTTCCGTCGGTTTTGCAGCATCAATCGGTGCAGCTTCTTTTGGAGCAATCTTGGGGGGTGCTGTTTCAACCGGGACAGCAGCTTTAGGTTGTACTTCCTTGGGGACGGCTTTCTCTTTTTTTACGTCTTTCGCCACGATTTTTTCAATTTTCTCTTCATCAGGCGTGGTCGTAATTTCTGCCTGAACAGGTGAAGGCTCATGCTTTACTTCTTCGACAACAGGACGCACAGCCCGTCTTCTGATGACGGTAGACTTTATTCTTTGCTCAACCATTTCACGGGATTCACCTAATTGAAATTCTATTCTGACTTTTTCCACATCGTTGTCCTCAAGGCCGCTCGACGGGGACTTTACAGCAATGCCAAGCTTTTCCAAGCGAGAGATAAGCTCCTTGTTATCGATGCCTAACTCTTTGGCCAACTCGTACACTCTTTTTTTAGTCATTCTTGAACCCCTCGTATATAGTTGTAATAAATTTCTGTAAAAAAGGACCTTCGATCATTATGTAAAACTTTTCGCGCCCGATTCAGTTGATTTTTTCCCACTTGCCTCTTCCATGAGTCTGACTGCCGCTTCAATCCATTGCGATGCACTTTTTTCTCCCACTCCCTGAATCGAGGAGAGCATCTCGATATCAGTTGCGGCAATCATGGCGACACTTTTAAATCCTTCACCGTACAGTCTTTCCGCCATAGCCTCGCCAACACCGGGAATTTTCATGAGTGATTTATGCCCTTCTTCCTCTTGTGATGAAGCCATGGATTCACTCTTCACGTCAATCTTCCAGCCAGTTAATTTAACGGCCAGTCTGACATTCTGTCCATTTTTCCCGATTGCTAAAGAAAGTTGATCGTCCGGAACTATTACTTCCATAGAACGACTTTCTTCATCCATAATAACCCGGTTAACCTTAGCCGGTGAGAGGGCAGAGCACACGTACGCAGCGTTATCTACAGCGTATGGAACAATGTCAATCTTCTCACCCCGCAATTCCTGTACCACGCTCTGTACCCGGGAACCTCTCATACCAACACAAGCCCCAACCGGATCAATGTCTTTATCCTTTGTTCTCACGGAAATTTTAGCGCGTTTCCCCGGTTCTCGTGCTACATTGACAATCTCTATCAGTCCCTCAGCTATCTCAGGCACCTCCACTTCAAAAAGGGATTTGAGAAAGCCCGGATGCGTTCTGGATAAAATGATTTGCGGACCTTTCGATATCCTCTTTACGTCGCACACATAGGCCCTCACTCTATCTCCTCGCTTATAGACCTCTCGATAAATCTGCTCCGATGTGGGTATTACACCTTCAGCGCGGCCTATGTTCACGATAATATTCCCGCCGTCGAATCTTTGTACAAAACCGTTGATAAGTTCCCCTTTTTTATCCTTGTATTCTTCATATACATTATCACGTTCCGCATCCTTAACCTTTTGAATAATTATCTGTTTGGCCGTCTGAACGGCAATTCTACCAAAGGTGCTGGTCTCTATTTTCATACCAAGACTGTCTCCCCGTTGCGCCTCTTCATCTAAATTTCGTCGGGCCTGTTCAAGAGAAACCTGCATATCAGGATCCAGTACTTTATCCACGACTTTCTTGAACTGAAACACCTCGATTTCTCCTGCTTCCTCATTATAACGGGCTTCGATATCCACGTGGGTACCAAGTTTTTTCCTTGCAGCGGTGAGCATGGCGGTTTCCAACGCCTCTATAATAACACCTTTGTCTATACCTCTATCCTTACCCATCTGTTCAATCAGACGTTTAAGTTCTGGTAACATTTACAATCCTCCATAATTTTTCAGAATTGAAGCCATACTAAAAATTGCAGTATGGTCAGAATTCATACTCGAGACGTGCCTTCATTACAACATCCTTGGGTATGCGATAAGCCCTTCCCGAGATATCGATAATCAGAATCTTCTTTCCGTTTTCATCCAGATAATCGATTAATTTTCCCCGGAAATTCTTTATGCCTTCTATCTTTTCGTCCACTCTGATATGGACCTTATGCCCTAAGTATTTAATAAAATCCTTGTCGCGCGTAAGTGGTCGATCAAGACCAGGAGAAGATACTTCAAGGGTGTAAGGGCCGGGAGGGACATCATGAACATCAAGGAGATCGCCTGCTTGCTTGCTAATTTCAGAACAATCGTTTATAGTTACACCGCTATCCTTATCAACGTATATTCTTACCAGCCAGCGGGATTTCATTTTCAGGCATTCAATGTCAATCAGTTCCATATTTTCTGATTCGAGTAAGGGCTCAATGAGCCTTCGCATCTCTTCTTGGTATGTGTGTGTCGAATCCGTCATCTTCTTTTTTATGCCTTCTCGGAAAAAAAAAGTGGGCATTTGCCCACTCATCAATTACGTACAAGATGATTTTCGGAAAGTTTCTAACATAGAAACATTTCGATTGCAAGAGAAAATATGGGGTTTAGAAGGGGAGACGGTGTTAAAAAGTTGGAGCGGGCGATGGGAGTTGAACCCACGACGTTCAGCTTGGGAAGCTGACATTCTACCGCTGAATTACGCCCGCTCAGAATAGGTCTTCAGAATACAGATAAATATTAGAGGAGCACGGAGCATCTTAAACATCAAGGATTTTTTGTCAAGATTTTTTTCTCGATAACCTTTTCTCGATAGACCTGCCATGCGCTTCAAGTCCTTCCATCTCTGCAAAGCGTGCTGCCTGTTTCCCGTATTTATTGAGGGATTTTTTGGAAAAAGAAAGCACACTGCTCCTCTTCAAAAAGTCATAAACCCCCAGAGGGGAAGAGAACCTTGCCGTACCACCTGTCGGAAGAATATGGTTTGGCCCGGCGATGTAATCTCCGATAGTTTCCGGAGTGTTATGTCCCATGAAAACAGCGCCGGCATGTTTTATTTTAGAGAGAAGTTTCCGTGGATTTCTTACCATGAGCTCAAGATGTTCTGGGGCGAAACGGTTCGCTATGGCAATGGCCTCATCAATATCCTTGGTTATAAAAATAGCGCCGAAGTCTTTTAAAGAACGTTTCACAATAGATTTTCTTTTCAGGCCGAGTAATTGATGCTTCACTTCGGAGGCTACTTCATTCGCCAAAGTTTCATTGGGGGTCAGGCACACGGCACTGGACATTTCATCATGCTCCGCCTGGGCCAAAAGATCGGCAGCGACGAAAGAAGCCTCAGCGGTTTTATCTGCGATGATGAGAACCTCACTGGGGCCCGCGATCATATCAATAGCCACCTGACCGTACACTAATTTTTTTGCCGCAGCGACGTACGCATTGCCCGGTCCCACTATCTTATCCACTTTGGGTATCGTTTCGGTGCCATAAGCCAAGGCGGCTATGGACTGGGCGCCGCCAATCTTGAATATCTGTGTAACACCACACAGTTTTGCAGCAGCGGCTATGAGGGGATTTACTTTTCCTCCCTTGGAGGGAGTTACAAGGATAATTTCGGGAACACCGGCAATTCTTGCCGGAACTGCAGCCATGATAACTGTAGAGGGATAGGAAGCAAGACCTCCAGGGGTGTAGATACCGACCTTCTCCAACGGTACTATGCGCTGCCCAATTTCTATGCCGTCTTCATCCGAATAGAACCAGTCTTCAACGCGTTGCTTTAGATGAAACCGTTCGATTCGCTGGACAGCAAGTCTCAGAATAGCGAAGTCATCCGCCCGCACCTGTGTGACGGCATCCGCCATTTCCCCGGGAGAAACAACTGCGGTATCGGCATTAAGCGTGTAGCCGTCTAACTTCTTTGTGTAACCAAAGAGTGCTTCATCCCCCCTTGCAGCAACATCTGCAACGATACCCTTTACAATTGTCCAGATTTTTTCATCAAATACCTTGCCACGCTGCGTGATCTGAAAAAACACGTCTTCGAAAATAGCATCCTCTGTATGAATAATTCTCATATCATCCAGCTACCCTTTTCATATTAGCTCCAAGGGCCGAAAATTTCTTTTCGATTTCCTGATACCCTCTGTCTATGTGATAAACCCTGGATAGTTCGGTTATCCCCTCTGCCGCTAACCCCGCGAGAATCAGTGATGCTGACGCCCGGAGATCCGTAGCCATAACCTGCGCGCCCTTGAGCTTTGGTATCCCCTTTACCATGGCGCTATTGCCGTGAATCAGGATGTCCGCTCCCATCCTCATCAATTCGCTCACATGCATAAATCTGTTTTCAAAGACCGTTTCTGTTATGACACTAAGCCCGCGTGCCACAGCCATTAAGGCCATAATCTGAGCTTGCAAATCAGTTGGAAAACCCGGGTATGGAAGTGTTNNTTATGTCTACACTTTTAATTTTTTTCCTCGCCGTCGTTCTGATGCCACCGTCAAATGGGGTGATTTCCATGCCTGCATCCCGTAATTTAACAATCAATGCGTCGACATAAGAGGGGTTGCAGCCCAGAATTCTGACATCTCCCCCTGTTATGCCGGCGGCAATCATGAACGTGCCCGCCTCGATGCGGTCGGGAATAACCGACGCTTCAACAGGATGCATTGTATCAACGCCGNNTTATTGTTATTATATCCGTGCCTGCCCCCGTGATCTTAGCTCCCATGCCGTTCAGGACATCGGCAAGATTGATGACCTCCGGTTCTTTCGCTGTATTTTTCAGAACTGTTGTTCCTTCCGCCAGACAGGCGGCCATCATGATGTTTTCCGTTCCCGTTACGGTGGGAATGTCAAAATATATGGTTGTGCCTTTCAGCCTCGATGCCTTGGCCTCTACATAACCATCTTTAAGTTCTACTTCGGCCCCTAAATCCGCCAGGGCTTTTATATGAAGATTCACCGGTCTGGCTCCTATGGCGCATCCTCCCGGAAGGGAAACCCTCGCCATGCCCATCCTTGCCACAAGGGGGCCGAGAACCAGGACCGATGCCCTCATTGTTTTCACCAGGTCGTATGGTGCTTCGCAGTTATGAATGTTTTCTGTGTTGATATGTACGGTGGATTCGCCTTCGATTTTTGCACCCAAATTCCTGAGAAGTTTCTTGATTGTCTTTATATCGACAAGATCGGGAATGTTATAAAATGTACTTCCCCCTGATGCTAAAAGTGCTGACACCATGATGGGGAGCGCGGCATTTTTCGCGCCACTGATCTGGACATCCCCGTGAAGCTTTTCACCGCCGGTAATGATAATTTTATCCACCTGCTACAATTCTCCTTGCAATAGAAACCCGGTTAATACTTGCATAATCGGCTCTGAAGGCGATATTGTCATAAAGGTCAGATTCCTTCAACATATTTTCTATCCGATCTTTCTGCCCAGCCCCCATTTCCATGAGAAGGGAGCCTCCCGTTTCTAAGTAAAATACCCCTTCTCTGATGATTGCACGGTGAAATTCGGTTCCAACGGTTCCCGCAAGAAGCGCCGATTTCGGTTCGAATTCTCGAACTTCCGAAGGAAGATGGTCGTATTCCTCTTCAGATATATAGGGCGGATTGGAAACGATAATATCAAATTTCCCTGATACCGGTTGAAACAGATCTCCGATGAGAAATGAAATCTGATTCTCGACACCGTTGTTGTGGGCNNGCTCCACATCCTGTACCGATTTCCAGAATTCTGGGGGTTTTTATTCCTCCACCCTCACAGATCTTCAGTACTTCCTCCACGAGGATTTCTGTTTCGGGTCTGGGTATGAGAACATGTCTGCTCACTTCGAAAGGAAGAGACCAGAATTCTCTCTTACCGACAATATACGCGACCGGTTCTCCATGCGTTCGCCTTTCAATCCATTGCCGATATTCCTCATACTCCTTTTCTGTGAGGTGTTTTCCGGGATGGCTGTAA
>JAFNGM010000192.1:22698-35060 GCA_017885225.1 Syntrophaceae bacterium
AATTAACTGATCGAGCGTTTCAGCGCCGCGGCTTGAAAATGAGTTGAGAGGGCGTCAATCACATCCTGAATATCGCCATCGAGAAATGCCTCCAGATTGTAAATCGTCAGGCCGATACGGTGATCTGTAATTCTTCCCTGGGGGAAATTGTATGTCCTGATCCGTTCGCTCCTGTCCCCGCTTCCAACCTGGGTTTTTCTTGTTTCGGAAATTTCGGTATTTTGCTTCTGTACCATTATATCCAAAAGCCTGGCCCTGAGAACCTTGATAGCTTTTGCTTTATTCTTGTGCTGGGATTTTTCATCCTGACAGGTCACCACGAGACCGGTGGGCAGATGGGTAATCCTGACGGCAGAATCTGTTGTGTTGACACTTTGCCCTCCATGGCCACTCGAACGATACACGTCAATACGCAAATCGTTGGGATCAATAGTAACCTCCACTTCTTCCGCCTCCGGAAGGATGGCCACGGTAACCGCGGAGGTATGGATTCGCCCCTGGGACTCCGTGACGGGAACTCTCTGTACACGATGGACCCCACTTTCGTATTTCAACTTGCTGTAAGCGCCCTTACCCTCAACAAGAGCGATAATTTCCTTAAAACCACCCATGCCACCTGCGGGATTGCTGCTTATAATTTCCACTTTCCATCGGCGCTTCTCTGCGTACTGAGCATACATGCGGAAAAGATCGCCTGCGAAAAGTCCGGCTTCATCACCGCCGGTACCGGCTCGGATTTCAAAAAATACGTTCTTATCATCGTTGGGGTCTTTAGGAAGGAGCAGAAATTTAAGTTTATCTTCTAATAGCTGCAGGTTTTCTTTGAGTTGCGGCAGTTCTTCTTTCACGATTTCTTTTAACTCATCATCATTTCCGCGAAGTAAAATCTGGTCTTCTTCGATGCGGGCGCTTATTTTTTCATATTCCCTATAGTTTTCCACGAGGTCATAGAGATCTGCATGCTCCTTGGCGTATTTTTGGTACACGCTTGGCTTGCTGACCACATCGGGGCTGCTTAACAACCCTTCCAAATCTTGATATCTCGTCTCAATATCTTTCAGTCTTCTGAACATAATAGAAATTTCACATTATACATTGGCGCCGGCATATGAAAACCTGGTCACCTGCCGATTGAATCTAATAGAGAGTGCCCTCGCAAAAAACTGACGGGCAGAGATGAAAAGATCTGCGGAAAGTTTCCATCTGTGGGAGGGGGAACTGCTTCGAATATATTCCTCTAAAATTTTGATTTTATTACTATAACCAGTTATATTCAGGCGGATTTACCCTTATTATTTTTTGCTTCTTCACTGGCGGCATATTTCCTCTTGAATCGTTCTACCCGGCCTGCCGTATCCATAATCTTTTGCTTGCCCGTTATAAAGGGATGGCACTGAGAACATATCTCAATTTTTATATCCTTTTTCGTGGACCTGGTTTCAATTACGTTTCCACACGCACAAGAGACGTTTGTTTCTGAATATTCAGGGTGAATACCTTCTTTCATCGTTTATGTATTATCCTCCTTGCAGAATTTCCATACATTATAATCATTTGCGCCATAAATGCAAGCATAAAAACATTTCACGGCATGCACTCGACTCATGAGATCAGCTTCACTGATTCATGGCGTTAAAAAAAACCTGATTTGTTTCCGTTTTACGTATTTTATCGACGATAAACTCCATGGCCTCTATGGGATTCATTTCCTGGAGAAGCCTTCTCAATATCCAGACCTTATTAAGATTACTCTTGGGTATGAGAAGCTCCTCTTTTCTTGTGCCGGAACGAATGAGGTCGAACGCAGGGAAGACCCTTCTGTCCGCAATCCTGCGGTCCAGGTGAAGTTCCATATTACCTGTACCCTTAAATTCTTCAAAAATGACTTCATCCATTCTGCTTCCCGTATCGATAAGGGCCGTGGAAATGATAGTCAGGCTGCCACCATTTTCTATATTTCTGGCTGCACCGAAGAACCTTTTTGGTTTGTGCAGGGCGTTGGAGTCGACGCCACCGGACAGGACTTTACCGCTCGGTGGAACCACTGTGTTATAAGCCCTGGCGAGCCTGGTGATACTATCAAGGAGAATAACCACATCATGTTTATGTTCGACAAGACGCTTCGCTTTCTCGATCACCATTTCCGCCACCTGGACGTGTCGTGTGGCCGGCTCATCGAACGTTGACGAGATGACTTCTCCTTTCACACTGCGCTGCATATCAGTTACTTCTTCCGGGCGCTCGTCAATCAAGAGAACCATGAGGTTCACTTCTTCATGGTTGGTTGATATACTATGGGCAATGTCCTTGAGGAGAACAGTCTTTCCTGCTCTGGGTGGAGATACAATTAACGCCCTCTGTCCCTTTCCTATAGGCGTGAAAAGGTCCATGATCCGCGTTGAATAATTTTCCGGGTCAGCTTCGAGATTCAATTTCTCTTCCGGGTAGAGAGGTGTGAGATTGTCAAAGAGGATCTTATCTCTTGCTCCTTCGGGACTTTCAAAATTGACCGTGTCTACTTTAAGAAGGGCAAAATACTTTTCACCGTCCTTTGGCGGTCTGACCTCGCCCGCTACTGTATCACCTGTCCTCATGCTGAATCTCCGGATTTGTGACGGTGAAATATAGATATCATCCGGGCTAGGCAGATAGTTATAATCTACAGCCCTAAGAAAACCAAAGCTGTCCGGTAGGATTTCCAGAACCCCTGACCCGGTTATACTCTCGTTCTTCTCTGCCTGCGTTTGTAATATGGCAAATATGAGATCCTGTCTTCTCATGCCGCTCGCCCCGGCAACATTTAGATCTTTCGCCATGTTTGTGAGTTCACTGATCGGTAGTCTTTTAATTTCTTCTATGTTCATAATAATTTCTCTTACGCTTACCCCTCTCTTTAGTTTTGATAAATACCCATGAGAACTCTTTTTTTAGTTCACGCCATTTTCATAGTAACAATATGGCAAAATTAGCATTACACGAAGTTTATAAAGAATAACGTGGATTAGTAATGAGTTGTTAAATTGGGTTCTTGAGACAATCCAAAAGGAAGGACTTTATATAAGCCTTTCTATGATTTTTCTGTAATTTATACCATCATCTTTCCTCATGTCAAGCACTTTTTCATCACTTAATCGTTGAGACCGTTGAAAATCTGCATATCGTATTATAGCGAGGGCAGTTTTTTGAACGCAAAGACAACAAGGATTTTTCCAAACACATACAGAGTAAATTCACTTCAGCATTATAAAGTTAAGCTGTCTCCCTGTCTTTTTTCCCTCGCCTCTGTGAGAGTAGAATATGCCCGTGTTACATGATGTGCAATAGTGTGTTGAATATATATGTGTCCGTTTGATGCCTTTGCATGCTATCTGAAGTTCGTTGGCAAGTGGCAAATCCAGAAACCATCGTCCCTCCTGAGAACAGGGGCAGAAAAAATGTTCCCGGTTGTTATGCGGCTCCATGGCGTGATACACTAATTCATCGACCTGATAGCAACAAGGCCCGATTGCCGGGCCGATTGCGGCGATAATATCATCTACATTAGATGAGAATTTTTCAAGAAAGGTATCCACGACTTTTGCCCCGATATTAAGAGCGGTTCCTTTCCAGCCCGCATGAGCCACCCCGACGATCTGCTTGACTTTATCTACGAAGAAAATGGGTACGCAATCTGCCGTTTTGATACCAATCGCAACTCCCGGCAGATCAGTAATAATGGCATCGTATTGAAGGGGTTCATGACTGATAAAATCACGAACGGTATGATCAATAATTAAAATACTGTTCCCATGAACCTGATTGACCACAAAAAACTGTTCAACCTCGATGTTGAATGCTTTGGCAAGAATTCTCCAGTTCTGACGGACGTTATCAATGCTGTCTCCCTCTCGCGAACTGAAATTCAGGCTGAAAAAATTGCCCTCGCTTATGCCGCCCCGCCGGGTACAAAAAGCATGACAGAGGAAATCATGGGTGCTGAGTGCGGTCGCTTCCAGATATTCTATGGTGTTTTTTTTTATAAATCGGAACATACAGTACTTTCAATCAATGGGCGAATATATTAAGCACAATTAAGAAGACTGCCAGAATGCCCCCCCTGTAAGTTGAGAGCGTCACTCATGCTCTGTGGTTTCAATCTTCCGGATACCACAATCTGAGACACATGATTTCCTCGCAGGGATTTTTTTATTTAGTGCAGTATTTCCTTAGATTACTGCATAATTCCGCCATGTCATGCGGTAGAGGAGAAGAAAAGGTAAACTCCTGAAGTGTGATGGGATGAACAACGCTGATCCTTTCTGCATGGAGAGCCTGCCGTTTCATTGCTTGCAGCGTGGCTCTCAAAAAAGTGTGAGCTACTGCATTGGCCCGCCTGGGATTGCCATACACATTATCTCCCACCACAGGATACCCCAGTGAGGTTAAGTGAACCCTGATCTGGTGTGTCCTTCCCGTTACAATGTCCACATTTAAAAGAGTTGCAACTCCGTACCGTTCATAAACCTGCCAGCGGGTGAGCGCCTCTTTTCCTCTCGTACTTGTCGTAGACATCCTCTTTCTATCGACAGCATGCCTGCCCACAGGTGCGTCAATCACCCCTTCATTGTCTTTCGGACTGCCGTACACAAGGGCTTTGTAGCTCTTGCGCACCTCATGTCGCGTGAACTGACCGGCCAACCCTTGGTGCGCTTCATCAGATTTGGCGACCACAAGCAATCCTGAAGTGTTTTTATCGAGGCGATGTACGATTCCCGGTCTCAGAACGCCACCAATGCCGGAAAGGTCTTTGCAGTGATAGAGGATTGCATTCACCAGGGTACCCTGGTAATTCCCGGCAGCCGGGTGCACGACCATTCCCGCCGGTTTATCGACGACAAGAATATGAGGATCTTCATATACAATAGACAGGGGAATATTTTGTGGCAACGCATCGTACACAACCGGATCCCGTGTGCTGACTTGCACACTATCCCCGTATTTTAACCGATAGCTGACTCTGGTGCTTTTATGGTTTACCTGCACTAAACCGTCAGCAACAGATTTTTTGATTTGAGAACGGGATAGTGCGATTTCTTTCCGGGAAAGGTAAATATCTATCCGGTCGCCTGCCTCGTGGGATGGGACAATGAATTCATAAACTTTTCCTTTCGGCGAATCCATCAAGCTATTCTCTATGATGAAAAGATTTGTTTTAATCCGTTCCTTATAGCGGAGAATTCTTCTTCCTCAATAGTTCTCAGGTCAAAGAGCACCTCATCGTCTGCAATACGCGTAATGATCGGGATTTCAAGGTATCGTAAGCGTTCTTCCAAATTACTGGGTGACAGATGCTTTGACACAAGACTGAGCAGTAGTGTCGGAATCTCCTGAGTGGGAAGGGAACCGCCGCCGGACATGGAAAAACCTTTCTTTACAGACATGATTACTCCTTCCCAGCGCTCTTTGCGCAACAAAGAAAGGAGTTTTTTTACCCGTTTATCAACATCTTTAAGCGGTTCGGTAAGTGCTTTCAATACCCGGAGGCGACTTATTGCCCTGTCCGGCTGGAAATACTGCATCATTGTTGCCTCGAGCGCGGCCAGGGTCAGCTTATCAATGCGGAGAGCACGGTTGAGGGGGTTCTGCTTGATCTCCTGAAGAACATTCCTCCTTCCGAGAATGATTCCCGCCTGGGGACCACCGAGAAGTTTATCTCCGCTGAAGGTAATTATACTCACTCCTGTTTCTAACACGTCAGTAACGGTGGGCTCCCTCTCCAGACCGTAACAGTCCAGTTCAGCGAAGCAGCCGCTTCCCAGGTCATACATCACAGGTATACCTCGGGTTTTCCCCAAGGCAACAAGTGAGGGGAGAACGGCATCTTCTGTAAAACCGACAATCCTAAAATTACTTGTGTGGACCTTTAAAATAAGACCCGTTTCCGGACCGATAGCCTTTTCATAATCCGCAAGACGAGTTCTATTGGTTGTCCCCACTTCACGGAGACAGGCACCGCTTTTTTCCATGACTTCCGGTATGCGGAACTCTCCACCGATTTCGACGAGTTCTCCCCTCGATACAATAACCTCTTTCCCCGCGGCGAGGGTATTGAGCGAGAGGAGTAAGGCTGCGGCATTGTTATTGACCACCAAGGCATCTTCCGCGCCGGAGAGCTCGCAGAGGATTTTCTGCACATGATCATAACGAAGGCCCCTCTCACCTTTTACAAGGTCATATTCCAGATTTGAATACCCCTTCGCTATTTCCACAAGCCGCTCAACAGCATCGTTACAGAGGGGTGCCCTGCCTAAGTTGGTATGCAGAATTACGCCTGTGGCATTCACTACTCTGCGCAGACGATACTNNGAAGGTCTTTTCTTTCTGTATTTGTTTTCAGGATTTCCTGCCTCAACTCCTCAACCACGGACCGGCAGACTGATCTGACAATATTTCTCGGGGTTTTTGAAAAGACATCCCTTTTCTCCAGCAAGAGCATCACCTCGTCAATTTTGGGAAGGTTTCTCAATAATGTATTTTTGTGGTCGTCAATAGCGTGTTTTTTCATGTTCCTTTTACCTAGACCTGCAAAAATCACGAAAATTGTTCACTGCGATAAAAAATTCCCTCATCATGATCACCCAGAGATAGCATCCACGCCGGGTCAAATATAAATACGGTGGTCTATACTGTAAAGCACCTGCAAGGAGAAAAGCAAGAATATTAAACCAGAGAACCCGATAAAAACTCCCCCCGTATTTTTTTCGCGAGGCGGGGATATCCATTTTCATACCAAAGAGTTTCATAAGAAAATCGTAACGCAACTGCTCCTGAAAACGAAAGGTTCGATACGCTGCAATGGGGATATCGCCGCGGCTGACCATGGCGATATATTCCCCGATGTGAAAGGTGTTCGCATAGCATGTGCCGTGCAGATAACCAATAGATCCACTGCCGAGGCCCGCGTATTCATCGTAATCCACAATATACTCGTCGATCATCGCTGCTTTTTTTGAGAAGCACCATGCTGACGAGTGCCAATATGTCGGTATCAGCCGTTCCACAATCCGGTGGTAAAACTGTTGCTCTTTCCTGTAACTGACATGCCCGAATTTTTCACTGACTGCGTCCCGGGTTGAATCCGAAACCATAAGGGGGTAGTAGGTGACTTGATCTATTCCAATGTCCTTTAAAATATCGAGATCCCTGTCCAGCATGGTCAAGGTCTGGGATGGAAAATTGAAGATCATGTCCGCGTTCAGCGTATCAAAGTGTCCAAGAGTTTGCGAGAGCCGCCGGGCGATGAATTCACCGCTTCCGTACTTTTCATATCGATCCATATTCCGGAGAAGTTGATTGTTGAAACTCTGCACACCCACGGAGAGCCGGTTTATCCCGACGCGTTTTAACACAGCAATATTTTGATCTGTCAGATGATTGGGATTGGTTTCCACGGAGATTTGCCGGATCGAGAAAGACGCTTTCGCCAGTTCCAGTGTTTCTTCAAGCTCTTCTATCAGGATGGTGGGTGTTCCCCCTCCCACATATATGCCGCTGAAATCATGCCCTCTCTTTGTATACAGCGTGATCTCTCCCCTGAGGGCTTTGAAATAGTCGCGGCAGAGGTTACCTTCCATCACGACGCGATGGAAGGAACAATACGGACAGAGTTTTTCACAGAAAGGGATGTGAATATACAGAAGCGGCAATTTTTGAGTGCTCCCAGGCACTATGTCTGGCGGCCCCCCTTCCTCAAATTGCATAAGCCTGGCAAATTCCTGCCGGGCCTTTCTGGTTACGATGGCTTTTATCAAGGTGTTACTCTTGTCTAAGTATTCTCCCATGCCGGATCAATGCCGGGAAACTAACAGACATCCTTGGAATTATCAAGGCATTTGGATGCCGCTCGCTTCTTGAAATAAAATATTAAGGGTGCTATATACAAGCGAAAAATTTCTGCTGAGGAAGAAGGATGTCAAAGGTAAAAGTTTTAACCGTATGGAGTGATAATAACATCAACGAAGAGGAAACTTCTGTTCTTCGGAAACCCTGTACAGATATACCGGTACCCTATGATGAGAGAAGAAGGCAGGAGATAAAAACCCTTATCGATGCCTTTCTCGCCATGAATGACGCTGCAGGTCTGGCCGCGCCGCAAATCGGTATCAGCACAAGGATAATAATATTCAGAAACAAAGGCTTTAATGAGAAGAGCTGGTCAAAGAGCGAAAATGATTATGATGTTTTGGTCAATCCCCGAGTAACCCAGGCCCGGGGAGAACTGGTTACGATGGCAGAGGGATGCCTCTCGTGTCCGGAAATCCAGGTTGAAGTCAGCAGGTTTCCTGAAATCAAGGTTCGGGCGCATGATGTCAATGGGAAAAAAATAAGCAAGCGTTATACGGATTACCTTGCCCGGGTGGTGCAACATGAAATTGACCACCTTGAGGGGAAATTAATCATTGATCACGAAGGCGCCCTGTACGTTCCGAAGCAGAAAAAGGATTTCTTTGACAAAATTCTTAAAGAAATGAATCCGATTTCTGATGATACTGATTCAAGAAATATCTGATAGTTCCTACTTGTGGTAACACTTTGCGAGAGAATTGGAGTAGTATAATCAAAAAGCCTGGCATTCATCACGGACAAGGTATTTTGCCTTGAAATATCATCTAAACCATGCTACTGATTTCACCGCAGTTTACCATGCAGCGCGGCAATCACATACAATGAACAGACTCAGCCGACGGAAGTCCTGCCGCAGAATCTAAGCATTATTTAACAACAAATTTTTTTCATTGAATCTTTATTCTCATAATCGTGTATCTCGTTTTTTCATACGTGTAAAAATAAGAAACAGGCTCTCTCGTTGAGCCGGCTTGGCAGGCAGACCCGCAAGACACAAACATCCTTATGTCGCCACGGAGGATTATTCATGAAAAAAACCCCCCTTTATGAGCATCATCTCGCACTTGGCGGGAAAATTATTGATTTCGGCGGATGGGCAATGCCCGTGCAATACACCAACGTCATTGAAGAACACCAGACAACAAGAATGAAAGCAGGGCTGTTTGATATCTGCCATATGGGAGAGATTGAGATCAAAGGTCCACAGGCTTTTGACCTGCTGCAATGGGTATTGAGCAGAAACATAGTGGAGCAGGCTGTCGGACAGATTAAGCTCAGCGTCATCACGAATGAACATGGTGGTATCATTGATGATTTGACTGTATATAAATTTAATAGAGATCACTACATGATGGTGACGAACGCAGGCACGAAGGATAAAGATTTATCATGGGTTGCAAAACAGAAGGAAATAAAAGGGTTTTCCGATGTTCAGATTACCGATATCAGCGATCAAACGGGCAAGCTGGATATCCAGGGACCTCTGTCGCAGATGATTCTGCAGCATATTACCGTCGACGATTTAGTCCCTTTGCGGTACTATCATACCATGAATACGAGGGTAATGAATTTTCCCGCCATTGTGTCCCGCAGCGGGTATACCGGCGAGGATGGGTTTGAGATATATGCGAACAGTGAAAAGATTGCATGCATCTGGAATACACTTTTAGAAATCGGTGCTGACTTTGGACTGAAGCCCGTAGGCCTCGGTGCGAGAGATACACTCCGCCTGGAAGCCGGGATGATGCTTTACGGAAATGATATGGATGAGACGATCACGCCGTTAGATGTCGTCTACGGCTGGGTGACAGATCTCGAGAAGGACTTTGTCGGAAGCACGGCCTTGAGGAAGTTGAAGGAAGGAAGTCTCCGCAGAAAACTGGTCGGTTTCGAAATGGAGGAAAGGGGCATTGCCCGGCACGGGTATAAGGTCTTTAAAGAGGGCAGGGAGATAGGGGAGGTAACGTCCGGAACGTTTACCCCTACCTTGCAGAAAGCGGTGGGGCTGGCATTCGTACCCATATCGTACAGCGAGCCGGGTACAGAAATTTTTGTCCAAATCCGCAATCACCACGCAAGGGCGCGGGTAGTGGGATTGCCGTTTTACAAAAGAAAGAAACAGCAATAGAGGGAGCTGCAATAATAGATTGAAGGGAGAATATAATGTCAAAGCCAAATCCGACAGACAGAAGGTATACGAAAGAACATGAATGGGCGAAAGATAACGGGGGCGGCACTGTTACCATGGGAATAACGGATCATGCGCAGGAATTGCTGACCGACATCGTCTTTGTGGAACTCCCGGCAATGGGGAAAAAGATCACGCAGATGGAGCAGCTCGCGGTGGTGGAATCCGTAAAATCCGTGTCAGACGTGTACGCGCCGGTAAGCGGGGAAGTGATCGAAGTCAATAAAGTACTGGAGGACCATCCGGAGCTCGTGAACCAGGATGCCTTTGGCGAAGGCTGGATGGTGAAGCTGAGGATGGACAATC
Source organism: Syntrophaceae bacterium (assembly GCA_017885225.1). Taxonomy (GTDB): domain Bacteria; phylum Desulfobacterota; class Syntrophia; order Syntrophales; family UBA2185; genus UBA2185. The sequence continues at coordinate 33,077 of JAFNGM010000192.1, forward strand.
CGGCGGAACTCGACAACCTCATGGATGCCGCCGGCTATACGGAGATGATCAAAGAGGAAAAGCATTAATCCCTCATTCCCTCTCCCTTTCCCCGTTGGAGCCTGCCCTCGAATGCTTTTACCGGGGGCGGGGAAATGTATTAAGGAGATGTCCCTGCACTGGCAATATTATAATAACAACCTGCTTTGAACATTTTCTTAAAAAAAAAGAGAAAGGTATGCATTATGGATTACGTTCCCCATACTCCGGAAGATCAAAGACAGATGATGGAGCAGATCGGTATCCGCTCAGTCGCAGAGCTTTTTGTTGATATCCCTGAACAATATCAGCTCAAGAAGCTGATGCATCTGCCTCCTGCCCTTTCCGAACAGGAAGTTTTCACCCTGATGAAAGACATCAGTGCACGAAATGCAATACCTCCGATCACCCTGATGGGCGCGGGGGTCTACCATCACTATATTCCTGCCGTCGTGGGACATGTCATTTCCCGGTCTGAATTTTACACGGCCTACACTCCCTACCAGGCGGAGATCAGTCAGGGGATTTTACAGGCAATTTATGAATATCAGACCATGATTGCCAAACTCACGGGTATGCAGGTCGCCAATGCCTCCATGTATGACGGCGCATCCGCCATGGCCGAGGCTGCGGTGCTGGCCGCCAAGACCCTGAACCGGACGAGAATCGTCATGGTCCGCTCCATCCATCCCGAGTACCGGCAGGTGGTCCGTACCTATTCATGGTCGAATGGTTATGAGGTGGTGGAAGTCCCATACGGCAAATCCGGTCAGTGTGATCCGGATGCCCTGCTGAAGGCAGTCGATGAAAACACTGCCGCCGTCCTGCTCCAAAACCCCAACTTTTTTGGGGTCATTGAGGATCTCTCTTTGATTGAGTCAGCCGTCCACGCGAAAGGAGCGCTTCTTGTGTCCGGATTTACAGAAGCGACGTCTCTGGGAATTCTTAGACCGGCAGGTCTTATGGGAGCCGATTTCGTCGTCGGGGAAGGGCAGAGCTTCGGAAATCCCATGAATTATGGAGGTCCTTATCTGGGGATTTTTGCCGGTACTGACAAATTCCTGAGAAAGATCCCAGGCAGGCTCGCCGGAGCCACGGTGGACAGGGAAGGCAAGAGGGGATTCGTTCTTACCCTTCAAACCCGAGAGCAGCACATCCGCCGCGAACGGGCGACATCGAACATCTGCTCGAATGAAGCCCTCTGCGCGTTGGCTGCCGCTGTTTATCTCGTCAGCCTGGGGAAAAACCTCAGAAAGCTGGCAGAACTCAACGTTCAAAAAGCTCACTATCTTAGACAGAAAATCTCCACACTCAAAGGATGGGAGGTCGTTTTTCCGGCTCCCGTATATAACGAATTTACTGTTCGTTGTCCCAATCCGCAGAAAGTCAATCAGAAGCTGCAGGCCGAAGGGATCATCGGCGGCTATGAAGTGGAAAAAGAGTATCCAGAGCTGAAAAACACCCTTCTCTTCTGTGCTACTGAAATGCTCACGAAAGACGATATTGACAAGGTTGTCTCATTACTTGCTTAAGAGAATCTAAACGGGAGGAATTCATGGATCTGATATTTGAAAAAAGTCGGCCAGGCAGGGTGGCCGCGAGCGTTCCGAAGTCGGATGTGCCGGAGGTGGCAATGGAGAGTATTATTGATAAGAGCCTGCTCAACGAAGAGGTGGATCTGCCCGAGGTGGCGGAGGTTGACCTGATCCGCCATTATACACAGTTATCGAAACGAAATTTCGGTGTCGACGTGGGCTTCTACCCTTTAGGTTCGTGCACGATGAAATACAANNCAAGGTCAACGAAGAGGCGGCAAAACTTCCGGGCTATACAGCACTGCATCCGTACGCTCCCGTTCAATTTTCTCAGGGATCGCTGCAACTCATGTATGAATTGCGGCAGTATCTCAGTGAAATATTCGGCATGGCCGATTTTGCCCTTCAGCCCGCCGCGGGAGCCCACGGCG
>JAFNGM010000192.1:35174-40751 GCA_017885225.1 Syntrophaceae bacterium
CTCATGCTCACGAATCCCAATACCCTAGGTCTCTTTGAACGAAATATCGAACAGGTTGCGAAGATTGTACACGATAAAGGCGGCTTTCTCTACTGCGATGGCGCGAATGCCAACGCCTTTATGGGTATCACAAAACCGGGAAACCTGGGTATTGATGTGATCCAGCTCAATCTCCACAAGACGTTTTCGACTCCCCATGGCTGCGGCGGTCCTGGTAGCGGACCCGTGGGAGTCGGCAAGGACCTGGTTCCCTATCTCCCGGTACCACGGGTTGTGAAGAGGGAAAAGGGTTATGACTGGGACTACAACTCTCCGGATAGCATCGGACGGGTAAGGGCCTTCTACGGTAATTTTAACGTCATGGTGAAGGCGTATACATATATCCGCTCTCTGGGACCGGACGGCTTGCAAAGGGTAAGTGAAGTGGCTGTGCTGAACGCCAATTACGTGAAAGAAAGGTTGAAGCCCTATTATGATATCGCATATGACCGGATCTGCATGCATGAATGCGTCTTTTCAGGAAAGCGGCAGGTCAAGGAGAGCGGCGTCCATACCTCGGATATCGCCAAGCGTCTCCTGGATTACGGCTACCACCCGCCGACCATATACTTCCCCCTGATTGTTCCCGAAGCGATAATGATCGAACCCAATGAAACGGAAAGCAAGGAAACACTGGACGCCTTCTGTGAAACTATGATAAAAATAGCAAAAGAGGCGAGAGAAAATCCCGATCTGGTTAAGTCTGCGCCGCTTACCACGCCCGTGCGGCGACTGGATGATGTAAAAGCTGCCAGAGAGCCTGATGTATGCTGGGGAAAAGCTCATGTTGGAAAAAAGGTGTAAATGATTGTAAGCCCCGATGAAAGGAAAAATGGACAGGGACAAGATTATTAAAAAGCTGAAAGACATCAAAGATCCCGCGCAGAGAGATAGGATCATATGGGCGCTTGCGGGTAAGGAAAAAGAAGTGATGGGCGTGAAACCGGCTCCATTGGCGCCGCAAAAGGCTGTTCCGCTCTCTGTACGCAGACAGGAACAGAAACTTCCCCAGCTTCCTGTCAATGCCCGCAAAATATTCAATTACATAGTCCCCGGCATTTTCATTTTTTTTGGTCTTATGAACATTGTGCAGGCATTAATGCAGTATAGTATTACGGGACAACTTGAAGACGCCATTCCCAAAATAATACTGGGGGGAATATTTATTCTCTTTGGTATCTTCGGTATCATGAAGGCCAGGAAGCAGATTCAAAGCACCGATGCAGATCAAAAGGAAACCTGAATGGCTGAAAGTAAAACTCCCGGCTTCTCATGAATTCACACATGTGAAGGGTATCCTTTCGCATTTTCATCTCCACTCCATCTGTCAAGAAGCGCGTTGCCCCAATGTGGCTGAGTGTTTTCACTCCGGAACAGCCACTTTTTTAATTCTTGGAAACATCTGTACCCGCAGGTGCCGCTACTGCAATGTTGAGCATGGAAGACCTGAAGGAATTGATATACATGAACCGGAGAGGCTCGCCATGGCTGTCAGAGAACTGGGCCTTGCGTATGTGGTCATAACGTCGGTTACGCGGGATGACCTTTCTGATGGCGGAGCGGGGATGTTTGTTCGCTGTGTGGAAACATTATATCAGGAAGTGCCGGGATGCGGGGTGGAAGTCCTTATACCGGATCTGCAGGGTAACTGGGATGCTCTGGAATGTGTCATCGGAGCGCGGCCCCACGTGATTAACCACAATATGGAAGTCGTGTCCGCCTTATTCAACGATATAAGACCTCAGGGAAATTATCAGGTCTCACTGGAACTGCTTCGCCGGGTATATCGATATGGTGACAGAAAGATTATTCGCAAGTCAGGATTCATGGTGGGTGTGGGAGAGAGCCGGGATGATGTTATGGGGCTGCTCCATGACCTGGTCTCGGTCCACTGTGAAATGCTCACCGTTGGCCAGTATCAGCAGCCGACGCGCAACCACTGGCCTGTGGTGAAATATTATCACCCGGATGAATTTGAGGAAATTAAGGGGATTGCATATGAGATGGGATTGAAACATGTGGAATCCGGTCCTCTGGTCCGCAGTTCCTACCATGCCGCCAATATTCTCACCTCTCCCACTCCTGGAAAAGAGTAATGAAGGGGAATTTTCATTGGGTATTACAAAAAAGCCCTCTTGCCCGCCAATAGAAAGAAGTGATAGATAAAGTTTTATGATGCCTGAGAAATACGATCTTATTGTTATCGGCGCGGGCCCTGGTGGTCACGCAGCGGCTGAACATGCCGCGGGGTGGGGAGCCAGCGTTGCCATTATTGAGAAGAACCAGTGGGGTGGCACATGTACTTACAAGGGCTGCATACCGACAAAGGCGCTCCTCGCCTGCAGCAAGCAGTATGCAAATTTCAAGAAACTGAAGCGCCTCGGGATTTCACACAAAGAAGTATCCGTTGATTTTGCCGCAATGAAGCGTCATCAGCGGCAGATGGTTTCTGTTTCATCACTCGGCGTACAAAAATCTCTAAAGGATAGTGGTGTTGAGCTGAAGACAGGTGAGGGAAGAATTGTCGCCCAAGGGGAGGTGGCGTTCGTTACGCCACAGGGTGATGCGCAGCGCCTGACTGCCGACTCCATCATTATTGCCTGGGGATCGGAACCACAGCTTCCATCCGGCATCAAACCATCGGGACGCATCGTCACCTCCGATGGATTCCTTGCATTAGAAATACTTCCGGAGTCGGTTATCATTGTCGGAGGTAGTGTGATCGGCGTGGAGTTTGCGACGTTGCTTGCCGAGCTGGGTGTGAAAGTGACCCTTGTGGAGCTCATGGACCGTATCATTCCCCATGAGGATGAAGAAGCCGCTGTCTTCCTGCGGCAGGAATTGACACGTATGGGCGTTACAATTCACACATCGGCCAACATTGAGACAGTCCGTGAGACCTCAGATGGAGTTACCATGCACGCGGCTCACCAAAATGGGCCGCTCGCAGTGACTGCCGACTATGCATTGATATGCACCGGCAGGAAGCCCCTTTTGCATACGGATGAATTGAATCGCTGCAGTATCGAGTACGATCAACGGGGAGTCATGGTGAATGAAAACCAGATGACGACTCGGGAAGGTATATACGCAATCGGCGATGTCACCGGGGGTGTCATGCTGGCGCACAGGGCGATGCAGCAGGGCCGGGCTGTTGCAAGTTATCTCTATGGTGATCACTCGATTATATACAGAGAGGACGCGGTGCCCTCCATCGTCTATACTCATCCGGCAGTGGCCCGCGTCGGCCTCACTGAAGCACAGGCCGCGGAACGGGGTCTGGAGGTGAAAATAAAGAGAGCGGAATATGCGTCCAATATCATTGCCAGGGCGGAGCTTAAGGGAAATGGATTTGTCAAGGCAGTCTTTAACGAAGAGAGATTAATAGGGGTGACCATTGTAGGGGATGATGCCGGTGAGCTGATCGCGTCGATGGCGCTGGCCGTGACAAATGAAATGGGGAGGAAGGAATTGAAAAAATGGATCATACCTCACCCAACTCTCAGTGAAATATTACACCTTCTTTAAATGTGTATGAAAAAGATACCAATGCTCATGGGTGTCCTTGCCGTTTTTTTCTCCTTGTGCATTTCCGATCTGCGCGGAGACACACCACGCAGAGAGGAATTCATCCATGAGCCCGTATTCAATAGCACAATCTATTTTTACGAGTCCGGAAGACAGCATGCGGAAAGCGTTGTGCTGCTCCATGGAACCGGGGATGAGGGAGCCAGGGTTTGGAAGAACCTCATACCGGAACTTGAAAAAAAATATCATGTGCTTGCCTTCGATCTTCCCGGATTCGCGCGTTCGAGCAAGGAAACCCAGATGTATTCTCCTAAAAACTACGCCACCTTTATCGATTGGATAGTCAAGAAACATACAAAAGGACCGGTGTACATCATCGGTCATTCCCTGGGGGGAGCACTATCGTTGTATTATGCGGGCACGCAATCGAAGGGCTTAGCGCGCCTCATTGTTATAGATACGGCAGGAATATTAAGCCGCTCCGCATTTCTGAAAAACTTCATCAATGTAAAGCCAAACCGATTTCTGGATCTGATCAATACTCCCGTATCGGTTATACAAAACTACATAATCGCGCATCTCGAAAGTATGGATAAAGACCTGACGCCGGAAAACAACGACCAAGCTCTGACCTCTCAATTCCTCAGAAAAAAGCTGTATGGCGGCGATCCCGGGAAAATAGCAGCGATGGCTCTGCTCAATACAGATTTCAGCGGCATCCTTGAAAATATACATGTGCCCACTCTCATCGTATGGGGAGAGAAAGACGCTGTAGTGCCGCTGCGGGTTGGAAGAATTCTGGAGTGGATGGTTCCCGGGTCAGATTTGAGAATAATGCCTGAGGTCGGCCACTCCCCCATGATAGACCGTCCTGATGAATTCAACAGAATTGTCATGGAATGGCTTACGGCGCCTCCTAAGAGAAAGGAGCGTATCACTCCATCATTCACTAGCGATACAGTTTTTCTCTGTGAGGACAAAGACTGTGTCATAACCAATGGCAGCTACGATCGTATAGAAATAAAAAACAGCAATAATACCCAAATTGTCAATGTCGCGGCAAAGCACATTCGTGTTGAAAAGTCCATTGTATCAATAGAGGGCAGTTCCATAATGTCCAATGATATCGGCGTGAAGGTGATAGACTCCGTTGCGAACATAAGCGGCTGCAGCATCGATGCAAATATTGCGGTACTCACTTCCAACAGCAGTGTAGACCTCGCCGGAGTCAAGCTCACGGGTAAAACGGCGGCTGTCAGAGAGGCGGCACTGAAATCAGGGGCTAAATCCACCGTTATTTTTTCAGTGAGCAAGATAAAAAGCCCCTTCAACGATGGTTACAAACACGAAATCAAGGTAGTGACAGGCAACAATCCGTATTGAGGTGTTTTTTGATTTTTTTATATTGTTGATCATTACTCGTCTTGCACGCCACGATGCATAATAGAATATGGAAAGAGTCTTCGTTGATTCTCAGTGAGAGAATACGGATAAAGAAAAAACCGCCAGTGCCGCCCTGTTTAGGGGCTTTATTGACCGGCGATTACATTTGTGGCGTTCATATTGCTATAATGTGATAGCTTTTCATCATAATCCCTGATACAAATGTTGGCATTATCTCCCCGGCAGGGAGTAGTATGCTCTCTGTAGTCGATTGGTGCCGGTGAAAAACAAACGAGGCGGAAAGGAAGAAGATATGGGATCAAAGCAGAAGCAGACGCACATTGGCAGAAAGGTGCATTTCGAACGAAAACTGGAAGGTCGTCTCTCTTTTCTTTTGAAAAAGGGGATCGAGTCTCCCATGGTCAACAGGGACACTCTCGTGAAAAAATTGCAGGCTCATATCAGGGCCGTAAATGCCAGACTGGAGGCGATTGCAGCCATTGAAAGGAAGACGGAGGAGCTGGCAAAAATAAAGGCGGAAAAGGAGTCTGCCTTTGCGAAAGCCGAGAAAAGCGTGAAAGGAAAAAAAGTGAAGGAAGTGCCCGAGGAGGGCAAGGTAAAAAAGAA
>JAFNGM010000193.1 GCA_017885225.1 Syntrophaceae bacterium
GCACAAGGATTGTCGTGTTCGAAGGAGGAGAGCCCTTCCTCTGGCGGGATGGGAGCTATGGTCTTTATGATCTGGTTCTTTATGCAAAGAAGCGTTTTCTCCGTGTGGCAGTAACTACCAACGGCACATTTCCGCTGGATGTCCCGGCGGATACGATATGGGTGAGCATCGACGGCTTGCATGAAACCCATGACCGCCTGCGCAGCGGGTCCTTCGCGCGGGTATGGTCGAACCTGAATGCTGCCGGTCATCCCCGGGTGATGGTGCATTTCACGATGAACCGGCATAATTGGCGTGAATTGGATCAGTTGGTGGAACAACTAAGGCATGTCCCTGCCGTGAAGGGATTAACGGTGCAGTTATTCTATCCATACGGTCGGGGTGAACCCTCCCTATCCCTTTCACCTGCTGAGCGTAAAATGGCGCTGGAGAACGTTATCCGCCTCAAAAAATCCTACCCTATTGTCAACTCTTCGTACTCTTTGGATGCCATGATACGGAACACCTGGCGTTGCCATGGCGATGTACTAATCAACGTCGATCCGGATGGAATGATGACCCAGGGGTGCTACGTGAAAAACAGGGGAGAGGTCAACTGCCGGGAATGCGGTTTTACTCCCGTCGCAGAAGCCTCGGGAGCGCTGGATTTGCGGCTGGGCTCTATTTTTGCAGGCTGGCGGGCTTATTTATCTTAGGGGAGGCATGTGTAAAAAAAATATGGAACAGGAAATTAAAGGTGTTCGCATCTCAGGCGCTTCGGGGGCATCCCGCTTCCGCTTCCTTTTCCTTCTTATGATCTTGATTGGCCTTGTGATTATTTTTTTCAAAATGCCGCGCCCATGTCAGGAGCCTTTGACATACCGCATTGGGAAGGTAGATGAGCGGTTCGGCATGAGCCGCCAGGAGTTTGCAGACTCGGCAAAAAGAGCTGCATCGGTATGGGCGAAACCTTTTTCGCGCGAGCTTTTCCGGGAGGATTCCAAAGGAGCCATCGAAATCAATCTCATCTATGACTATCGGCAGGAGTCGACAGATCGGTTGAAGAGCCTGAATTACAAAATAGATAAGACAAGAAATTCTTATGATGAGTTAAAACTCCGCTTCGAAAACCTGAAGTCAGAATTCGAACAGAAAAACTTAGTGCTTGTGAGCGATTTCAACACATATAATTCACGTATGAGTTCCTTGAATGCCGAAAGCGAATCCAGTCAAAGGAAGGGTGGGATTACAGAAGATGTATATAAGCGTCTGATGGTGGAAAAGGGCGAATTAAGCACTTTACGCGCAAATCTTCTCTCTCGGCAGGAAGAGTTGAAAAATTTGGCGGATACTATTAACAGCCTGGTGGTCGTGATAAATGAGGTTGCTACCCACTATAATCTTGACCTGGTTTATTATCAGGATGTGGGACAAAAGCTGGGCAGCGAGTTCTGTGAAGGTAAATATGAACGTCAGGGCTACACGCACACCATTACGATCTACCAGTTTGCGAATGGCTACAGACTGATGCGTGTACTTGCTCATGAATTTGGTCACGCATTGGGATTGCAGCACAATGAGAATCCGGATGCGATTATGCACAGGCTGATCACATCGGATTCACTTGAACTTGCCCCGGATGACATCAGTGCGCTCAAAACATCGTGTGGGGAGCGTTGATGAAGAAGAATCTTCGGAGTTAAGGGCTGCCTCTGCCCTCTCTCATCTTATACAGCTCCCTATAAATCTGAAGATCAATGGCGCTGAAAATACTGTCGTATTGCTTTTTTTCGAGGAGCCTCCTCAATTCCCAGCCTTTGGCGGTCTTTTTTTCTGTAATGACGGAAAGGGTGACTTCACTCTCTTTCCAGTTGATCTTCTTCACCCGGGCGACGGCTTTGCTTCTCCATTCATCCTGGAATATGTAGTCTGATTCCACCTGGTTTTTTTCGGGATTTATTGTGGCATTGCCAAACCCTTTTTCTTTATATACCGAGGCAATTGATCTTAACACGATAGTGTCGCTCGCTTCAAAAATGTGCGTGAATTCATCCGGTTTTGAAATAACTGCTCCTTCTTCCAAACAGGAAGCCTGAAGCAAAGTGATGATGCATATGACTGGTAGAATGCAGATGCGTCTAAGGCGGCACTTACTCATGAAATCACCTGATGGGATGGTAACTGCTTCCTAGTAGCGTGGTTTGCCTCCGGGGCGCCTTCCGCTGCCGCCACGGCGATCATCTGCTCGTGGGCGAGCTTCATTCACGTTCAATTTCCGTTCTTTCATCTCCTTNNCCAAATCCTTTGGATCGACCGCTGGACTGGTCCTTAATGATGGATGCGGACGTTACCTGCCCAAAATTTCCAAAAGCCTGGCGTAAATCCTCTTCTGTGACCGTGTACGATAAGTTGCCTACATAAATGTTCATAAAATCTCCTTAATAAAATTTTTGGTAATATATCAGGTTTTCCCCTGAGTGTGTATATTTATTTATGGGGTTTTATGTGAACAATTTATTCTTCTTAATCCCCGTTTTGCAACGATTGATCCGACGTCCCGGGATCGTCCACGTCCATCGTCTTTTCCTTCTTGCTCTGCCGCCGCACCATCTTTTCTTTCGCTTTCCGCATGCGCTCAAGTTCCTTTTGCCGCTTTATGAATTTGTTTTGACTTTGTCTTGCCATATTTCACCTGCCTTCCTCCGGGATGGCCCATGTATTTTCTTGTGAAGGGATCTTTTGTCAGGCTCAAAAAAACCCAGCAGCCTTTCACAAGCTCTGGGGACATATTGCCAAAACCAGCTCTAAAAGTATTTTTACTGTAAGGTGATAAGGTCATTATGTCAAGGATTATCATGCAGGACCATCTTACGCAAGAAATATTGGCGCTAAATAATAGCAACTTTCCTTTTGACATGATTATTTTTTTTGTTTACGTTTCACTGTTTCTTTAATTTTTTGCGGTGTGCTTTCAGTTTTAACCTAGTGAAAAAATTTACCTGTGAGGGAGGAATCCGACCGTGGCGGTTCACGAAAAGATCGGAGTAATGAGCGATGAATTGATACAGTGGCGTCATGCGCTGCACACCATGCCGGAAACGGCCTTTACGGAATATGAGACATCCGCTTTCGTCGCAACGAAGCTGCGGTCTTTCGGCCTTGATGTCCATCAGGGCCTCGCGGGGACCGGTGTAGTCGCGACACTTCAAAGGGGCAGCGGGAGTTATGGGGCTGTCGGCCTCC
>JAFNGM010000194.1 GCA_017885225.1 Syntrophaceae bacterium
ATGCGGGAGACCGGGCCATGATCGATGCGTGGGCAGAGTGCCTCCATTTGACGACGTGGTTTGAATGGAAACCGCTGGCCGCCTCGTAACGGATAGATATTCACCCGTGCCAAATAGATCAGGGAATAACGAATACTGGTGGAAACGTGCAAGGGCCTGACATTTTATTTTCAGTCTATATTAGAGGACGAGTTGAATCCTGCAACAGCGTATCCGGCAATTCCATCACATATCAAGTCCTTCAAGGCTATTCGTTGATCATTATTCCTTTGACACACAAAACCACATGTTTTATCCTTCGCCCGCGAAGAGGGAAGATCCTATAGTAATCTTCGCGGGAGGCTTAAAATGTCATTGAAGCTGAAAATATCGTTTTTGTTTTCTGTGCTTTTTCTTTCTTCCTGCATGACAGCAACTCCTAATCTTCATGTGATCAATGGTGAAACGCGGATGACCTTAACACAAGCAGCCCCTCTATCAAGGGGTGCTGATATTTCTCCTGACGGGAAATATCTACTAACGGGAGGATTAGGAGTCTTTACGCATTGGGATATTTCAAGGGGCATGCTGATACACAGATATTCGGCAGAGCTTCATCAAATAGTCGGCACCTTTCTCACAACAGGTATAATCCCTGTCGCCTTTGCTTCAAACGGCAAATATGCGCTGTCTGGCGGCGAGGAACTAAAGCTATGGGACTTATCATCAGGCAAGGCAATAAGAACCATCGGGGATGATCCGGCTGCAAGTATTGGCGTTTCATCAGGCGGGAGAACAGTTTTAACATGTGTGGAATCATCATGGTCGTTTCTTGACGACAAAATGAACCTCTACGATGTGAATAGCGGGAATAAAATAACCGAATGGAACGCAGCCAACACCGGAGGCATAATAGTTCTCTCACCCGATGGAAAATATGCGTTGTCTACCGGAGGGGGAGGCCGTAAATCCGCAAAAGATGATAGAGGCTTGATAAACTTATGGGATGTATCAAGAGGCGAAATTGTTCACGCCTTTTCAGGCACAGGAAGCAATAAAGATATCGGTGATGCCGTCTTGTCTATCACTTTTTCGGAGGACGGGAAATATGCACTCTCGGGAGGAACGGATGGCTCTGTACGGCTATGGGATATTTCTTCCGGCGCGGAGTTAAAAACCATACAAGGTCATGCAGGCAGCGTGGGGACCAAGGCGGTCGCGTTTTCTCCTGACGGCAGGTTTATCCTGTCCGTTGGTGGATCAGATGGTCTTGCTAAACTGTGGGATATCTCTTCCGGATCGCTGATCAGGTCATTCATGGTGTCCGATGACCGTTTTGTCGAAATCAGACGATTCGGCGGAATTATTAATGGCTGGGTTGCCTTCACGCCGGATGGCAAGCGAATCATTTACATGGGATCGGATGCTTCATTCAGGATCTTTGATGTTGCAACCGACGATGAAGTAGCCACGCTGATTGAATTTGATAATGGCGAATGGTTAGTCGTTACATCTGAAGGCTATTACAATGCTTCGGAAAAGGGCGCACAATACCTGAAAGTGAGCTATGAAGGGAAGAACTATAACGTAGACCAGTTCTATGATGTTTTCTATCGGCCGGATATCGTTGCTGCAAAACTCAGTGGACAAGATATCAGCGGTCTTATTTCCATCACTATGAAGGATGCGAGCAAAAAACCCCCACCTTCCGTGGAGTTCACGACAATTCCATCCGAAACAAACCAACCAAAGGCCAAGGTCTGCTATAATGTCAAGAGCGCGGGAGGCGGCATTGGTGAAGTCAGATTGTTCCACAACGGCAAACTCATCCAGTCGGACGGATACTACCGGGAAGTAGCGCGAGCTACGGTTGAAAGAACTCAGATAGCCTCTCTAAACAGCAAGGCGATTTACGAAGACATGAGGAGCGTAGCCATAAAAGGCAAGGTTGATCCCATACCGCTGACACGCAAGCACAAAGGAGATGTCTTCACAGGCTGCCAGGAAATAGAAGCGATCCCTGGAGAGAACGAAATAAGCGTCACTGCATTCAACAGCAGCAACACAGTCCAGAGCTACATGAAGACGGTTAAGTTTAATTCAAGCGCCAAGTCCGAAGACCCCCATCTTTATATTCTTGCCGTCGGGATAGACCAGTACAAAGATAATAGGGTTAACCTGAAGCATGCCGTAAAGGATGCAAGGGACATAGAAGAGAAGCTGAAGACTCAGGCTGCCACATTATATAAGCACCAGAACATCCACTATGCCTTATTGACGGATAAAGAGGCCACCAAGACAAACATTACAAATAGGATCGACGAACTTGCGAAAACCATAAAGCCGCAGGACAGCTTTATCCTTTTTGTTGCCGGCCATGGAGTGCTTCTACAAAATCAGTATTATCTCCTTACGCATGATTATAATGGCATAGTAAGCGAAAGCAGCATGATCAGCTCCAACGAGATCGTGGAGGCCTCCAAGAAAATAAAGGCCCTAAGCCAACTATTTATCTTTGACACCTGCCATGCAGGCGGAGTGGACACCCTCGTCAGCGGCCTGTATGATGCAAGGATGTCAGTACTTGCCAAGAAGATGAGGCTTCACATCTACGCCTCGGCCAGCGGTAAGCAGGCGGCGATGGACGGCTACCGGGGTAACGGACTATTCACCCATGCATTACTGGACGGTTTGAATAACAACAAGGAGGCCGACAGAAATAAAGACGGGAAGATAACCATGGTGGGGCTTGGTGAATATTCAAAGAATAAGACCACGAAAATATCCATGGAAATTGGTCACAGCCAGACCCCGCTCATCATTAACTTTGGTAAGGATAGTCCGCTATACCAGCTAAAGTAGAGAGCGACTATCATGCACGCTTTCTCGTCGTAAAAAAAATGGAGAAATGGGGACAACCGTTAGTTTTATTGCATCTCCTCGTGCCATGTGATCTCCGGTGATTACCTTGACAGGTTTATCCGCAGATGGCTTTCAGATGCAGCACGCTTTCATTCGGGTGCTATCCCGGCCAACACTGCGCGTGACCTTCGAACTCCCTTGCTGACTGTATTGATCGAAAACCAGAAAGGTGAACTGGGGCTTTTGACTATCTACTCAGACGTGGCCATTCTGGAACTTAATAGCCGATACGGAATGCTCTTGAAAAAGTAGGTGCATGACGGGGTCAGGCTTTATATTTGAAAATTAAATATCAAGTATCAAGCCTGACCCCATTATCCTCCTCGTTCCATGTGATCCCGCCCGAACGATGGAAACTTTCTCATCCGCGCTACCATTTCTCCCAGTGGATATTTTCGGGCTTATATTTATTTTTCGGTTTGTTGTCGCCCGCGGGATAGCCTATGGGAATAACGGTTAATGGAATTACGTTCTCCGGAATCCCTAAACTTTCACGAACAGCAGTCATTCTGTCTTCATAAAGGTACGCCGCGGTCCACGTCGCGCCGAGGCCCAATGCCTCCACGGCCAACAGAATATTTTCCCCTGCGAGAGAACTGTCGATAATCGCCAGTTCTCTCCTTTGTCCATAGGCCTTTTCCGGAAGTGCGCAGACGACAATTGCAGCTCCCGCTTTTCTTAACATACCGGCATTTGCAAGTTTTCCGGCCAGAAGTTTGAGAGCTTTCCCTTCCGTGACCACGACAAAGGACCAGGGTTGTTTATTGACGGCTGATGGCGCCGCCATCCCTGCCTGGAGTATTTTAATCAGGTCTTCTTTGCTCACGGTCTGACCCGTAAAATTCCGCACACTTTTTCGGCTGTGAATGACCGTAAATGCGTCAGGTACGTTCACCGTTTCCGCATATGCGCCAGAAAAGGGTGTTATGAAAATTGTCACCAACAAGCTGAAGATCAAAATTTTCATGTTTTTCATGGTGTATTCCTCCTCGATTTTTAGTCATTAAATTTGTTCGACTATGGTTCTCCAATGGCTCCGAAATTCTCCGTGAGCTGCCAGTATCTTCCCGGAGAGAACCTGGAAATCATCCTCCTTCATACATGTTCCTTTCGTGTCGCATACTCCGCACGCGGTGCAGCACTTTCTATGTAATATGCACAGATCTACCAGTTCTACCTTGGCCCCTTTCGATTTTGCCCCCTTCAGAACGGCCTTGACCAACTTCAGAATCCCGCTTTTAGAACCCTTTTGGATGGCGTTTATACCCAGTATTTTCATCTTTCTCTCCTCCAAATGATTTGGAGTATGTGCAGACTGTATAAAGGAATAAGGAAAGTCATATGTATGCTATAAAATGGTTGAGTTATAAGTCAATAGTAAAGTAAGATCAAGTGAGATTAGAGGTCGAAATAATCAAACTCTTTTTGTCGGAGGGGCTATGATGCAGAAAGTATCAAACGTTAAAGATATGGTTACCTATCAGGATGGTTCCATCGTCAGCAAGGAAATCATAAAGAAACCGACNNGGATCAGGGATTGAGCGAACATACCGCGCCCTTTGATGCCATGGTCTACGTCCTGGATGGTGAGGCAGAGATAATCATATCCGGGGAAGCGCATCAACTAAGAAAAGGGGAAATGATCATTATGCCTGGCGGGAAACCTCACGCACTGAGGGCGGTAAAGAGATTCAAGATGATGTTGGTAATGGTAAAGTCCTGATTAAAAATCGGTTACAGAGAGTGGTTCCGTTCGTGAAAAATTTTTGAGATGCTCAGACGCTGAATCGGATGCTGAGAATATCACCGTCCCGGACGATGTAATCTTTTCCTTCCAACCGAAAGTAGCCCTTTTCCCGCACCTTCTTTTCCGATCCGCATGTGATGAGTTCGTTATAGGTAAAGCACTCCGCACGGATAAATCCCCGTGCCAGATCGGTATGGATGGCCCCGGCCGCATTTACTGCCGTATCTCCCCCGTGAATACCCCACGCCCGCACTTCATCTTCACCGACGGTGAAAAAGCTCACGTATCCGAGCGTCCTGTATGCAAATTGCGTCAGTCTCTCCCTTGCCGACTTTCCGATGCCCATATCTTCCATAAAGATTTCTGCTTCTTCTTCGTTGAGGCGGGATAATTCCATCTCAAAGCGGCCGGCAAATTCGATGACATTGTACTGCCTTTCTATTCTCGTGATCAAATCCTTATTGTGTCCGAAAACCGCTTCGTCCGAATTCAGAATAACCAGGAACTGTTTTTTCGTGAGAAATTGAAAACCGCGTATTGTTTTCTCTTCATCTTCATCAAGATTGAGGTCACGGATGGGGTTATTGTTGTTAAGGTGCTCCGCAATTTTTCTGAGGGATTTTTCTTCCAGTGCGAGCAAATTTGTTTTTTGCCCCCGTTTTTGGAACCATGCGATTTTCTCCAGCCTGTTTTCCACGAGGATGAGGTCGGCAAGAAGAAGCTCCATACTGATTTCGTTGATGTCGCGAAGCGGTGTAGGGTCTCCAGCCAGGTCATCGTGGAAATTACGCACAACCAGGGATAGAGCATCGGTGCTTTTAATCCATCCCGTGGAGTTTCCTGTAAAGAAACCATTTTTTGCAGAGCCTTCCTTAAGGCAAGGGAAATCGATCATTTCAATCGTGGCGCCGGTGGTTTTCTTCGGTTTATACATGTCGGTGAGGCTATAAAGCCGGTCGTCATCCACTGAAACGACGGCCACATTGGATTCCGCCTTTGCGTCGGAGTATGCGGTGACGTTTGCATCCATTTTCGTAAGCGCATTAAAAATTGTCGTCTTCCCGGAATTGGGCAAGCCGATCAGTCCGATTTTCATATGAGTCATTCTCTTTCGTTATACAGAATCTTTCACAAAGGTTGGACACATATGACTTTAAAGAGTATTTGTCAAGGAATTATTACTGCGGCAAGTCAATAACAGCGGTTGTTATCCTGATGATTGGGGGAATTGAAGCTCTCCGCAGTAAACGGCGGAGATTCTTCGATCCATAAGGAATAATAATGTTACCCATTCAAAACGTCTCATGCTCACCCACATGAGCACAGACATGCGTGCTAAGGCACAAAAATTGCCTGTGAATCTGCTGAAGATGGGAAAGCTGTGAAGGTTTAAAACGGAACATAGTCAAAAATGTGTTCCATGCCTCCCTTTGGATGCTTGAACATGTTCTCAGAACCATGCCCAATGCCGGGGACGATAACAATTCTCTGATAGCGGCTTATGTCATCGGTATAGATGTCCTTCAAGTGCTTCCAATAGAGATTCGCGCGCGTCAGCCGTACAAATCCCTGCAAATCGGAGCTGCATTTTTTGCTCAAACCTTCTGCATTGCGTTCCCTGTCCAGCGCCCCGATCAGGTATCGGACATCCCTGGTTTTGTAACTTGTCTTCATCGAGGTGGTTGTACGCCTGGCGGGATAGCTCCATAAATCCTCCAGCCCTTTTGGATAGTGGTTATAATTTCTGCAATCCCCGCTATTCGCATCATGGTGTTCTGCTGCGGGAAGATAATTGTTCAGCGCAAAGATGGTCATGGCGTTGGGAACTCTCAGCGTTGCATCAACAGGGGATGGGCGCTTATTGTCCAGGTAGAGATAATGAGAGGGATTCATCACCACATAGCGTATACGCAGGCCTTTCCCTGCCGCTTCTGCGTGAATACCGTTCGTGATCGCATACCGGTTTACAAACTGACCTCCGGCTGATTGCCCCACTACCACAATGTGTTGCAGCCGGGGGAATTTTTGACGATCATAAAACGCCTTGATTAATTGATCAATCACCTCAAAGGAGCTGATCTGCGTTGCCCGAGTTCCTGTAAGTTTGAGCGAATCACCCCCAACCGCCCATTCACTATCTTCCCACACAGGGACATTATCTGCAAGGTTATACGCGGCGATGTCTTTAAACACAGGGAGCTGGGGTGCATATACGACGATATTGCTTTGATTGTTTGTCCTGCCTGCCGCCTCCCACATCCACTTGTAGCAGTCACCCGCGTTGAGGCTGCTGCTTTGAATGACGATCACGGCTCTTGTAGCCGTGCTGTGTCCATCGCTGAGTGCGCGGCTGCGACAATAAGGAATGGCAAAATGTTGCGATCCCTCCCGCACGTTAATGCGCTTTTCACACATCTGCGGTGAGGTCTTTTCGCTTTCTGCAAAAAGTGAAACGGGTATTCCCAACAAGACCGGAGAAGATACACACAGAGTTACCAGCAATAGAAGAACAATTTTTCGAATCATCGCTTGCATGTCAAGACGAAATAGTGGAATATTTTGGTGAGGCCTTTCATCTTGCATAGCTCTATAGAGGAAAAGATATATGGACGATGATAAAAGCAAAGTTGGATTGAAAAAAATTGCTCTGTTTGAAGAACGCGGGCCAACTTCACGGTTTATCAGTGCCGAAGTTGATGAGAACGGAAAGCTCATCGTTTCCGGACAGGATGTGGGAGAAACACCGAGAAAATTGATTGATGATGGCGACTATGAATTCATTGTCACCGTCAATGCCGAAGACAAGGACAGGGTTACTCTTGCCCTTATTGAAAAGGTATTCGGAGGAAGGTTCGGCGCGGTGGATGAATTCCGTCAATTTTTGGAAGAAAAAGGTATCCCCTACGGCTGGATGGTATGGTAGTGACTTCAACACCGCAGCCAAGAAGAGCGCAGGAGACCATTTCTTCTTCATGATTATTTACGTATCGTTTTCCTTCTTTTTTCCGAGCTTCCTCTTCATAATGTCGCCGAATGAACCCATCGATGTTTGGGCTTTATCAACATATTCACGAAAGTCTTCTACAGATTCTTTTTCACTCTTACGTGTTTTGTCGTCCCGTGCTTCTGCTTCAGGTATGGCCAGAGATATCCTCTTTTGATCTTTGTCTATCCCATCAATTCTCACTACGAAAACCTGCCCCTCTTTTACCGCATCACTGGGATGAGCAATCCTCTTGCCTTTTCCCAGTTTGGAAATATGAATAAGACCATCGACTCCCGGTCCGAGGTTGACGAAGGCGCCGAACTTTGTCAGGCGCACAATGGTTCCTGTATGAAAAGTCCCTTCGGGGTATTTTGCCCCTGCTTCATTCCATGGATCGGACAATGTCTGTTTCAGGGAGAAACTGATACGATTGTTTTGCGGATCCATTTTCATTATGACTACATCCATTATCTGACCGACGGTCAGACGCGCATAAATATCCTCCACCCGGTCCCAGCCGATCTCCGATATCGGAAGGAGGCCCTGCAAACCGCCGATATCCAGAAAGGCGCCGAAATCCCGGATCGAAACGACGGTACCTTTTACGAGCATCCCCTCTCGCAATTCGGCTTTCCGCGCTTCTTCCTCCTTCTTCTTCTGCTCTTCCAGAATGGCTCTGGCAGACAGGATGATATTGCGCCCCCGCTCCCCATATTCAATAATTCTGAAGGCCAGGCGTCGGCCGATATAGTCTTTCGCATTCTCGGTGCGCCTGAGGTCAATCTGGGAATATGGGCAGAAGCCCCGCATATCCCCTGCCAGTTTTATCTCAAAACCCCCTTTGATCTCTTTTTCGACGACACCTTCAATGGGGATACCGCTGCGCCAGACTTCTTCTATATGGGTCCTCGCGGAATCTCCTGCGCCTATCTTCGTTGTAAAAAGTTTCTCGTTATGTTTCGATGAAAGGAAATAGGCTTCAATAGAATCGCCCTCCTTTACAGAAAGATTGCCATTTTCATCGGTCAACTCTTTTCTATCTAGGTAGCCTTCGCTCTTCCCTCCCAGATCGAGGAATATCCAGTCCTGGGTGATTTTAACGATCGTAGCTTTAATCTTCTGCCCCGGCTCCAAGAAATCTTTTCGCATCTCGGTTTTTTCGAACAGTTCCGCAAAACTCTTTTCTTCATTTGGTTCATTCTTTTTTTCTTCCGCCATGTGTCGCTATTCCTATTCTCAATTTATGTGATTATGAAAGCAGCATTTGAGAGACAGTGTACTTGATTATACCGCTATTCACAATATAATTTCGGGCGTGCTGTATAAGCCACGCCATGATGAAATGTCAATGGTTCATTTTAGGGTGACTATCAGCGGCACTCCGATAATAACATTTGCAGGCAGGCTTCCGCAGGAATCCTATTCGAATCCTGCAAAGTATAGGAGAAGACCTTCTTGCCTGTCAACATTATTAAACTGCGGCTGATAGTCACCCCAAAATGA
>JAFNGM010000195.1 GCA_017885225.1 Syntrophaceae bacterium
ATAGTGACGAAGCAACAAGTGGTGTTGAGAGATGGGCAGCTCAATACGAAAGAAAGTTCAATAAAAATGTTGATGAAAATCATAAAGACATTTAAAGTTATGCATGCATAAACTGATATGAAGGAGGAAGATGCAATGTCACACTACGATGTATACAGGGAACTGTCCAAAAAGGTCGGTACGGAAAACTCCCGCATTGTTCCGGAGATTTGGAGGATTGTCTGTACTCCTGAAGAGGCTGAATTGCTCATCGTCCTGCCGGCAACAATAGAAGAACTCGCTCTGCGACTGGGAAAAACACCGGAAGAGATCGGCAGTATGGCCAGGCTTCTGTTTCATAAGGGGGTAGTTTTCGAAGCTACCAGAGAGGGAAAGACCACCTACCGTATGCCGCGGCACATCATACAGTTCCATGACGCGTCCACTCTTTGGGCCGATGCGCCACCGGAACTGATTGACCTCTGGCGGCACTACATGGAAGAAGAATATTCCCAGATTCCGGCTTTATTGACCGCCATGAAGGCGACCCCGTTTTTCCGTGTTGTCCCCATCAACGAAAAGATCGAAACAAGGAACCAGGTTCTTGCATACGAAGACGCGGCCAGGATTGTCGAGAAGGCAACCAGCCTCGCGGTTACGAATTGCCCCTGCCGTACGATTATGCGTAAGTGCGATAAGCCGCTGGAGGTGTGCCTTCAGATTAACAGGGGCGCGGACTACGCCATCAAACGTGGGACGGGGCGCAGGATTGATTCCGATGAGGCCAAAACCATCCTCCGGAGGGCGGAGGAAGCNNGGACTGGTTCATCTCACGGAGAATAAAGCCGGCATTGGGACTGTGATCTGCAATTGTTGTAATTGTTGCTGCATAGGCCTACCCTATGCAAAGCATGCCGAAACCAGCGGCCTGATAGTTCCCAGCCGTTACCAGGCAGTCGTTGAAGGAAGCGCCTGCACGGGCTGCGGCATATGCGTAGACGATTGCCCCATGGATGCCATAACGGTGAACACTTCAAATGTCGCGGAAGTAAATGCGGATTCGTGCATCGGGTGCGGCGTCTGCACGCGTCTTTGCCCCGCCGAAGCTATTCTTCTTCGGGTTGTCAGGCAGGAGGATTTTATTCCTTCCTGAGGGATGTTTGAGAAGAGATTGTTCTTTCAGGCTTATGGCAATGTGGATACCGCTTTAATTCCTCTTCCTTCCGTAAAACCCTGAGGCCGCCTTCAGCTAACGCTGAAATCTCGTCCTCACCGGGGTAGATGAATACAGGGGCAATGAACCGGATCCACTCACTGATGGCCTTTGTCATCATTTCAGACTTTGCCAGAGCTCCTGTCAGGATGATCCCGTCGATCTTTCCTTTCAGGACAACACTCATGGCGCCTATCTCCTTCGCCACCTGATACGCCATGGCTTCATATACCAGTTTCGCCTTTTCGTCACCCGCATGGATCATGTCCTGTACCTTCTCAACATCGCTTGTGCCGAAATAGGCAAAGAAACCTCCCTGTCCCACAAGACGGCTTAAAATCTGTTTCTTCTCAAGCTGACCGGAAAAGGCCATTTCGACGAGGTCAGTCGTGGGAAGAGACCCGGCCCTCTCCGGTGTGAAGGGGCCCTCGCTGAGTCCATGAGTGCAATCTATTACCATGCCCTCCCGATGGGCGCCGACAGTGATGCCTCCACCCAGATGGGCAACGATGACATTCACTTCTTCGTATTTTTTCTTCAGATCTCCGGCAAGCCGGCGGGCTGCCGCCTTCTGGTTCAGGGCGTGAAGTGCGCTCTTCCTCTCAATTTCGGGAAGTCCGGAAAACCTGGCCGGGGGATGAAATTCGTCTGTGCTCGGCGGGTCTACCACGACGGCGGGCATCCCGTATTTCCGGGAGAAATTCAGAGCCATGGCAGGCCCCAAGGCGGAAGGGTGCTTTCCGTATTTTCCCTCCAGAAGATCTCTGCACATAGTTTCATCAATTTCATAAGCGCCTGCGGGAGCCGGTCTGCCCAATCCTCCACGGCTGACAATCATGTCCGCGCCTTCGATTTTGATGCCGTTCTTTTTCAAAAATTCGAGGAGGTCTCTCTCGTGGAGAGGGAGCTGTTCGGAAAGAGAAGAATAGCGGCCCAGGTCTTCACTTCTGTACCGGATCGTTTCGGTGACGACAGAATCGTTTCCCTGATACCACGCAACCTTCGTAGAAGTGGAGCCAACGTTTATCACGAGCATACAATATTCTCTATGCATTGGTTTCGCCTCTTTTACACATGAGGGCCGCCATGGCAATTTCGACCATCCTGTTTTCCTCTGAGATAAAAGGGATATTCAGGATGACCGGCTTTGTCGTTCCCATCACGGCGCCTGCCGCCTGCATCGCTCCAAAAAACACGAGGGCCTCAGCAAGGAGATGGCCTGTATCAACTTCCGGGACAAGGTATATATCCACCTTGCCTGTCACTGCGCTCCGGAGACCTTTTCTTAGCGCCGACGCCTCGCTGAGGGCGCAGTCGATGTCTATGGGCCCCTCAACGACGGCGCTTCCGAACTGTTTTCTTTCCGACATCTTGGAGAGTATCGCCGCATCCAGCGTCGAGGGTATATTGAGGTTTATCTGCTCGATGGCGGCAAGAGCCGCAACCTTCGGCGCAGCAATGCCCAGTATGCCCGCGAGTCGGATGGCGTGATCAAGGATGATTTGCTTTTCGGCAAGAGTCGGACTATTGTTGATGAAAGTGTCGGCCACAAGGAACAGCTTTTCCTGCTTCGGAAGCTCATACACCGAGATGTAGCTCACGAGCTTTCCTTTTCGGAGGCCATTCTTTGTATCTATAATGGCATCCATCAGCGCCTGGTGCTTGTCAGCGCCCTGCATTAGCATATCGGCGCGGCCGTCCCGGACTATTCTTATCGCCTCGCCCAGCGCCTCTCCCTGGTTTTTCTCATCCACGATCTTGTGCTCCAGCGATTTGAGCGACGTTCCCTTCATCATGCTTTCTATTGCGTTGCCGTCGCCGACCAGGCAGGGAATGATGAGGCCGGTGCCCGCGGCCTCAGCGAGGAGATCAATATCCTTTTTCCCCGGGAGAGAAATGACCAGTCTCTTTGCGCCATCCTTCTTTGCTGCTTCAATGACATCCCTGAACGATGCAGTCATCTCACGTTACCTCCCCTCTCATTCTTTCCGCTATGACGACGCACATGGCGAGCTGCTGCACGATGTTATCACTGGAGTCGGCCCGGGACGGGATACACACGGGTCCCCTGGATGTTGCAACAAGGGAGCTGCGGGTCACATCGAGGAAGAAGTCCAGCTTGCAGAGGATGTTGCCTGTATCGAGGCAGGGAACAAGAAGGATGTGCGGAAGCTTCTCCATATTAATACCTCCGTAAGCAACCGGGCTGTTTCTCTCACCGAGAAATATTTCCGTGAAAGAAGTCGCATTCACAATCTCGCAATTCCCAAATTCCCCTTCGAGCGCGGCGTTCCGGAGTAGCTCAAAATCCCGGTAAGACACAAGTGTGCCTCCTACCTCTCTCTGGCCGGAAAGAACAGCGATCCGCGGCCTCGGGCATCCCAGCAGACGATAGACAAAAAGGGCGTTTTTAAGGATTTCTGTCTTTGCTTTCAAGTCCGGTTTGATGCTGACTCCCGTATCCGTGATGACAACCAGGTAGTCGAGCCCCGGAATTTCCCAGAAGGTGACCACGCTTACCGTCATTCCCGACCCCGCTCTGCTTTCTTCCCTGATAATCGAGCGATAGATGTAGGATGTGGGGATCTGTCCTTTGCTTGCGATTGCCAGCTTTCCTGAAAAGAGCATGTGTATTCCAAGATCGGCAATTGCCTGCCTGTCTTCGCCGACAATCTTTTCGAATCCACGTATGTCGAATCCGACTTTTTCAGCTACCCGTTCCATCTTCTCTGTATTTCCGATGAGAACAGGTTCGATATGCCCCATCTGCCAGCTTGTTTTCACCGCTGTCATGAAATCCTCGTCTTCAGGGGCAAGAACTGCAAGCCTCTTGGGACCTTTTTCCTTTGCAATCCTTGAAAAATCGGCCAGTGATCTGATCATACAATGCACCTTAAAAATGAGCTGCCCTTCTTATGTTTTCCCTCACAGCCAGTACCGTGGTGGGTTCGAAAGAGAAGGCCAAGTGTCACACGGAAAGCGCCATTTGCGTTTGAATAACGATGGCGCATAACTTGCCGTTCTCGGACTTTATAAGCGTTTGCCACACCATGGTGGTCTTGCCGCGATGCAGGGGGGTGCACTCACCGATAATATGAGTGCCGACAGGTGCAGCGCTGAAAAAGTTGGTCTTGGATTCGATGGTGGTTGTGCGAAAGCCAGTCGCGAGATTGACAAACGTTGCCACACCGCCGAGCGTATCAGCGAACGCCATAAGTGCGCCCCCGTGGAGTATTCCTCCCACGGTGCACAAATCCGGACGAACTTGCAATGATGCAACGACGCGCTCCGGCGTGACTTCAGTAAGCTCAATTCCCATCAATCCCGGAAAGAGTGGTGCGAGAACTTCCTTTATGACATCGATGGCAATCATGTGTGCCCTCCTCTTGGTTAAGAATATAAAGCCTGCATCATCGCCTCCTTGTATTCTTTTTGAGCTTTATGAATGTCGAGGCGACGTTGAATAATACCAGCCCCTATCTCCCGTACTCGACGACTTTGAGGAGCGTGTTAGCGGGTATGTTCTGTCCGGGTGTCATACCATTGAGAATAACCATCTCCTTCAGTCGATGATCGGGAACGCCAAGTACCCGTAAGGCATTCTCGATGGTGTCTGTCTTTTTTGTGAAACGGGCCCTGATGCGGTTGGGCTGGACGTTGATCTTCTTGGGATCGGAAAGTTCGCTGAAACCATTCATGGTGTTCTTGAAAAGGGTCTCATACTGGGGGAACAGGCGCAGGGAACTCAGGCCATGGAATCCAAAAATTTCCTTCTCCTTTTGAATGAAGAGAGATATGACCTTGAGCGTCCCTTTCCGACTCGCCACCTCCGCAACAACCCAATGGGCTGAAAACCCGTTCACACGGGCACTATCACTCTTGAGTACACGGGCGCCCGCCTTGGCGACGTGTTTTTGTGCCGCATCGGATGGCGTCGTTCCGGGCGCCCCGGAAAAGAGGATCACGGCATCTTTCTTCTTGCTCACCATCTGGACCGCAGTCGGGGTGTCATTCACCACCCACTCTGCCGGGACGGGAAACCGGAGTCTCATCGTGGGATGGTAGTATACATTCCCTTCCACATATCCCTGCCTCGGATCATCCCCGTAAACCATGCCGTCTATGGCTCTCAAGTAACCTTCCCGGTCAATCTTCGGATCCTTGAGGCCTATCTTCTTCTGCATCTGCGTAAACTGAATTCTGATGGCCCGTTCGCGATCCTCGGGGCTCGGGTGCGTGGAGAACCAATCCGGAAGCCCGCTTCGATCTGCCTTCGATTCCATACGCTTCAGGGTTTCGAAAAAATCTGCCATATGAGAGGCGTCGTATCCCGCCTTCGTGGCGTATTCAACACCCAGCGAGTCGGCTTCACGCTCGTCGTCCCTGCTGAATTTTAAAAAGAGAACCCCGACACCGAGCTCCGCAAGGCTTGACAAGCCGGGAATGCCCAATATGCTTAGCCCGATACTTACCCCGGAGAGGCCATATTGAGCCATCTTGGCCTTGCTGATTTGCTGCGCTGAATGACGGGCAGTGATGTGGCCGATTTCGTGGCCCATGATCCCGGCCAGTTCGGCCTCGCTGTTCAACGCGGCAAGGATGCCGCGGGTGAAATACACATAGCCCCCGGGGGCGGCAAAGGCATTCACCACGGAAACGTCGAGTATTTTGAAATGCCAGTCCAGCTCCCGGCGGTGGGATATTGTGCCCAGGCGTTGGCCCATCTCATCGACATAGCCTGTCAACTGCTGGTCGGCGTAAAGACCATATTCCCCGGTCACTCCCGTATCGGTTTGCTGGCCGAGTTTGATTTCATCCTCTTTGCTGACAAGCATCAAGTTCGGACTTCCAGTGACGGGGTTGATGGCACAGGAAACGGCCATAAGCACCACCACGATCATGATGAAACCGTTCACGATCTTGAGGACACCTTTTCTCCTCATGTCATATACCTCTCACAAGGATAAATTTACCCAACACAGCTTACTGAACTTTCTGAGTACCAAACCCCGCTGCGGAATCTTCAGAAGTGTCAGTGACCTTATGGCTCTTTACGACTCCATTGTCGTCGAAGAGGATGATAAGGTTTTTGGTAATTTTGGTTTCCCCGCCGTACAGAGGTATGCTGGCCTTGCTTATTTCCGACCATGTATAGAAAAACATCCTCTCGCGATCCATAGTCTTTGTGGGGGGGCCGAATTCGAGCACCACGTCCGACTTTGTCGTCTTTCCGTCGATAACGCTATTTGTTACCTTTTCCTCATCGATCATGGCGCCTTGCTTCACACTCTTGAAACCGCAGGCGGTGAGAGCTGCCAGCAGGCATAACAGAAAAAGCAGCAGGGAAGATCTTTTCATTGTTTCACTCCATTCACTTTTTTGTTGATGGGTTATTACTACCTCAGAGGATCGGAGATTTCAAGGATTAATGAGAAAATGACAAGTCCTTGATACTCTTGACTTGAAGTTTTCGATCAGGATACTGTATGCTGAATGGGGAGAGAGTTGAGACAGTATGTCGGCACCTTCTTGGCCGGCAGGCGTTAAGGTGAGGATATGTCGACCTGGATAATCATTACGCTCATCGCAATAGGGAGTCTCGTAGCGCTCAAATTGCTGGTTGCTTTTTCCCTTGTATCCGTCTTTCCCATTACCCAGGGAGCCATGTTCCACCCATCCGCGCATGTCAGAGTGAGAACCTTCCTGGATCATGTGCCGATGAAGGCCAATGACCTTCTGGTCGACATCGGCTGTGGGGACGGAAGGGTTCTCAGAGAAGCGGCGCGACGCTATGGTGTCAGGGCGGTGGGGTTCGAAGTGAATCCTCTCGCTTACGCGCTGGCGCGGCTCCGTACTCTCGGGATGAAAGGAATTGAGATACGGTGGCGCGATTTCTGGAATGTGAATATCCGGGACGCTGACGTAGTATTTTGTTATCTCTTCCCCGATGTCATGGAGAGGCTTGCCAAAAAACTGGAGGCAGAGCTTCGCCCGGGGACCCGANNGAATCTTCCCTCCACGGCGATCCGATTTATTGCTATCATTTCCCGGAAGCCCACCGGTCTTACCGCACGTCCTCCCAGCGGCCCGTGTCATAATCAAGGAAATGGAACGGCCGGAATAACCCTTTGTACTTCATGGAGCTCAGCTCGCGTATATAATAGCCGAGATAATAGTATTTCAGGCCGTTGTTCCGGGCCCACTCAATTTCCTTCATAATAGAGAAGGTTCCCGGAGAAAGGGAACTGAAATGCGGATCAAAAGAGAAATAGATTGTGGAAAGGGATTTTTCCCCGAGATCGAGGAAGCCATTACCTGCCAGCNNCATCGACATATTCATCCAGACTGATTGGCTCTCTGTTGAATCTGACACGCAGGAATCTGTTGTATATCTCAACGCCTTCTCTGATATATCGAAGGGCAAACTCCTTTGTCTCGAAAATATGGAATTCGCTCGCATCATTTTTTTTGAGGATGCGAAGCTGACTTTTAGACGGTTTGAATACATCCACACGCAGGCGAATGGGAAGACAGCGCCTGCAATTGCTGCAACTATTGCGATAAAAATACCATGAATTATGCCGCCAGCCGCATGCAAGGTATTTGTCGGTCTGTTCAGGAGACAGGCGCACATTCCATAACAAGACTTCTTCAACCGGGGCTATGATATCCTGGAAATAGGAACAGCTCCTGTTGGTTACCGTGCTCAGTTCTTTGAGGAAATCTCCCATTCAAGACTCATCGACTTTCATTGTGCGTATGACCTCGAAAAGCCTCTCTGTGGACACCTCTTCGGGAGGTATGGGCGCACCGAATTCGAGGGAGATGCGCGACCACTTTCTTTTGAAAGGCCTGCGCTCATTCCCGCGGTACTTCTTGCTGAAGTAGCTTCCCCAGAGACCGTTCAAACAGGCAGGTACCACCGGGACCGGCGTTCGCTCTATGATTTTTTCTATGCCGGGCCGAAATTCGTGCATTGTGCCGTCATGTGTCAGCTTTCCCTCGGGAAAAATGCACACGACCTCGCCATCTTCAAGCTCAGCGGCAATTTTATCGAAGGCGGCGTTCATCACCGCGGGATCTTCGTGGGCGCCGGCGATGGGAATTACCTTGCTGTCTTTAAATATGCGGCTCATAAAGGGCATATCGAAGTATTTGTAGTACATTACGAAACGCGCGGGTCTTGGGCAACCGCTCGCGATGACAAGGCCGTCGATAAAGGTAACATGATTGCAGGCGATCACGAAGGGGCCCTCGAGGGGAAGATTCTCGCGTCCCGTAACTTTGAGGCGGTACAGAATATTGGTGAGACTCCAGGCCATGAAACGAAGCATAAATTCGGGTATTATTGTGTATATGTAAATTGCTACAAGGGCATTCATTATGGAAAAAATGAGAAATATTTGAGGATAGCTGTATTTGAAATGGTACAGGGCGGCAAGGAAAAGTGAGGAAACCACCATAAAAAACGCGTTTGAGATATTGTTTCCCGCTATCACGCGTGATCGTATCTCCTTCTGCGATCTCTGCTGGATAAATGTGTAAAGCGGTACGGTGAAGAAACCGCCGGACACCGAGAGAAGAAAGACATCAAGAGATATTCTTATGCCGTAATGTGTACTGAGAAAATCCGCAACAGTCATAAGCTCGCCGGATGAAATCGCCATGGGCTGCCCCGCTAAAAAAAGGTCGAAGGTGAACAGCGATAAGCCGAATGACCCTATGGGGACGAGCCCCAGCTCTGTCCGCTTGAAGCTCAGCCGCTCGCAGAGTATGGAACCGACACCAATCCCTACGGAAAAGAGCACGAGAAACAGCGTAACTACCGATTCCCTCGCATGTAAAAAGTCCTTGCAATATACGGGAATAATAGAAAGCAGGGCGATGCCGATAAACCAGAACCAGGATATGCCCAGGATGGAATTGAAGATGCTATCCACCCTCCGTGTGATGCCCATAATCTCGATGGACGTCGTAAGGGGGTTCAAATTTATTTTAAGCTCAGGGAATACCGGTGCAATGTGCTTGATTGACAGGCTGACCAAAAATCCTATGACGGCGATGAGGATTACTGCCGTCCCTGTTATCAATGCGCCGCCCTGCATGGTGATGAGCTGTACCCCCAGGATGGAGCCCAGGAGAATGGCGATGAAGGTTCCCGTCTCTACATAGGCGTTGCCCGTAATAAGTTCGTCGCTTTGAAGGAGGTGCGGCAGGATGCTGTATTTCACCGGGCCGAAAAGCGTGGAATGGAGCCCCATCAAAAAAAGTGCAACGAGCAGAAGAGTGAGGTTTTCATGTATAAAGCCGATCATACCCATGATCATGATAGCTATCTCGAGGGCCTTTACAAATCGGATAAGCTTGGGCTTGGAATATTTATCTGCCATTTGTCCGGCAATTGCGGAGAAGAGAAAAAACGGCAAGATAAATATGCCGCCGGAGAGCGACACCATCTGCTCGGGGGATATGCCGCCGATGGAATAGGCCTTGTAGGCGATCAAAATCCCAATGGCGTTTTTAAATACATTGTCGTTGAAGGCGCCGCAAAACTGGGTATAGAAAAAAGGCCAGAATCCACGTGCTCTGAATGTGTGTATGCTCACTATCGATGTCCTGACGAGTGATGCGTGTAGTCCTTTTTTTCAAACAAAATATTTTTCAAGGATGATTCGTGTTTCTGCAACTCGGAGGCATGCTTCTTGAAATCATCAAGATTATCGACCGTAATAGAGTGTTCGAATTCTTTTGTTTCGACGGAAATCTCAAACGTGGAATCACGGAAACTGAAATTTTCGACTCTCTTTTTAAACGGCTTTTCCGAAATGAATGCGGGCGGTAAATTTTTAATGGTGAAACCGGCAGGGAATGTGAAAATGTACTTTTCCTTGCTGTAGAATGAGGTCCTAAATTTGACTGGGTATTTACGCTCTTTCGCGGAGGTGATATCGCGGTAAGAATCTACACGAACTGCGTTTGTAAGCACCATCGTCTTCTCNNGGTTGATTGCGAAGGGAACTTCCGTTTCCGTGAAGCTGCTGAACGTGAGTTCTTTTACTTCCACTCCCCGTTTTTCGAATTGTTTTTTTCGCTGTTCCGGAGACAGATATTTATAAAAATATCTGGACGACTCGGCGGCTTTCCCGGAAAAAGTGAACGTTAAATCCACATCGGCATCGCCTTCTTCGTTGAGGGTGCTTTTTGTTTCAAGGTGTGTAAAATCTTTCCTGTCGTCCATATGCGGTGTCTTTATAAATCGGTAACTGCCGTCTTTATGAATAACAAGAACGGTTGTCGGACGGGAAAAAGGAATGGAATTAAATGCGGCTGCCTCATTGGTTGCGTCGAGCCAGTAGTACGCGGTGCCCGAAGGGACGGCAGCTATGACATGGTTGAACGCTTCCAGAGACGGCATTGATTCGTCAAAAGATTCACCGCGAGCGGGAACCAACACCGGCAATCCTTCAATGCCCGCAATGTTAAGCATCGTAAGGAGAAGCGTTGTCTTGTCCTTGCAATCTCCGTATCTTTTCTTAAAAATATCAAGGGCGGTATGAGGCTTATGAGTGTAAGGTCCAAGCAGAACCGCCACATATCTGATCTTTTGTGAGACAAAATCGAAAATCGCCTTGATTTTTTCTTCGTCGTTTTTTTTATCTTTCACTAATTGTTTTGTGAATGCTTCCAGTTCACCGTCGGATTGCATCTGCTCTTTTACCAGTGAAATGTACCAGCGGGAAATGCTCTCCCAGTTGTTCAGGGTCCACATGGAAAACTGAGGGAATGTATCCCTGTCCGTCAAAAGAGGCATGCGGGGTTCGGGAATTATTTCCTTCTGCTTGGTGCTCGTAAATACGTAGATCTTCTTATTTCCGATCCGGGTGATGCGGGGATTCTCGGTTGTGATGTATTTCTTGTATTTGAGATCGATATGCGCGGGCAACACCACTTCCAGGATGTCTTCTTCGAGAGGGATAACGGTTTGGCAGAAGAACGTGGTGTAGAAATCGAAGGGGAGCATGGGTTTCAGGTTTTTTACTTCATACGCGTATTCAATCACGCAATTATTTTCCACCGCCGGCATAGTAAAACGTCTTTGTTTATTATCCGTGTAAAACTCGAAACCGGCATATCTGGAAGAATCATGGATATCTTTTATGTCAAGGGGAACAATCCGGCCGTTGGGTTTTATGGTGTTGGCGAAGAGTACTTTTACCTCCTGGTATCCTTCCCGATACGGAATCGATATGGACGTGTGGCGGTTTCCCCGCTCGCTGAAGATCTTGTACCGGTGCAAATGCCTGATCACGCTGGTGCCGTCGCGAAAGAATTCCACATATCCGTATGAAAGCAAAAAAACAGCGCCGGCATTGGGATGTTCTTCCGCTTTGGGCGTTCCTTTCAGATATGCATTGACATCACCGGATGTAATGCTCTTTAAATGTGAGCTTGAAGCGCAGGAAACAACACACAGAGATAAAATGACAAGCAGCGCTTTCCATAATCGCATACATTTATACACTCTCACATTTGATAGAAACAAGGCATGGTTCATAACACGAGGGAGTCACTCATGGGGTAATAAAAGTACCGTGATTGGAGAGATACTGTGAATACCGGAAATAACATCCCCTGTCGGCGAAGGTAAACAATAAGATGAATAATGTCAAAGAAAAAGTGGTAAAAATCGGCAATGACGGTCAACCCACACACTAACCGGCATGAGGGTCCGCACTTTTAAAATGTATCCGTGCTCATTCATCATCCTCAATTTAAAAAAAAGCACACAAGTCTTGAGATAAACCTTGACAATCATCAGCCTTACCTATAATTTTATAAACATTAAAAGGAGTTATGCATCCTGTATTGACGTGTTACGACTCCACCTCGG
>JAFNGM010000196.1:0-19255 GCA_017885225.1 Syntrophaceae bacterium
GATATTCCGTTGGCAGTTTGGTGTTACGCAAACGGTGAGTGGCGAATTGACTGCCTGAAAGCATCGCCTGGACCTTATCAAAATCAAACGACCGCTCATTCTCCTGTCTTTTCTCTTTCAACACTACCATTCACGATTCACATAAATGATTACGGGGAGGCAAAGAAGCATGAATATGCTTCCTTCGTGACCAGTTAACCTCCGTCTCCTTTATCTCAGAATAAGATCCATCTGCTCATGATAGAGGGTGAAGTCACTTAAATTGTTATGCCCGCCGCCCGGTATGGTTACTAACTTTTTCTCCGCTTTTATCAGAGTAAGCAGCCGCTCGCTTGAACTATAAGGGACAATATCATCCTTCGTTCCATGAAAGAGGTAGACCGGACAGGAGACATCGGAAATCAAAAGATCCGTGCGCAAAGGATATTTGAGCACCAATGTAAGGAGCTTTTTAGGCATATAGGGATGGTGATATTTCGCTGTGTCGAGAAGACTGAAAAACGGTGTCTCTAAAATGAGAAGGCGCGGTTTCGCTGACTTTGCCAGATAGACAGCCATGCCCGTACCGATTGATCTGCCATAAAGAATAATTTGATTTTCAGGATAACGCTCTTTCAGGTAATTGTATGCGCGCGCCGCGTCCTGGTGCAGCATATCCTCGTGTTTTAACTTTCCCGTACTTTTCCCAAAGCCCCTGTAATCGGGAATGAATATGTCGTAACCCCGGTTCGTAAATTCAGGGGCGATCTCACCCCAGCCCCGCAGGTTGCCCGCGTTCCCGTGAAAGTAGAGAATAACGCCTTTAGGATTATCCGCTCTGAAAAGAAGGGCGTTGATGTCGGCGCCATCGACTGGAAGCGTAATCTCCTCGAAGCGAAAAGGGAAACTGTATTTGAAATCAGGCGGAAGGGGCTCCGGATAAAAAATGATATTCTCCTGCTTGAGATAAAACAAACCGCAGCCAAGAGCAAAGCTTACGACAACGGCAAAGGTAATTTTTATCAGTATCATCATGCACTATCCCTGAAGATTGGAAGTAACTACTTCATCTATGATATTTTCTAATCACGGCGGTTACAACTCCTCCGAGGCGCAGTTCCGTTTTTGGTCTGATGGCCTGATATTTCGGATTGGCTGCCTCAAGGATAACGTTTTTCCCCTGTTTCCGGAAGTACTTTATGGTCCATTCACCGTCTACTTCGGCAACAATAATGTCACCATTTTTAGGGTCGCGCCCTCTTTCCACAATTACGAGATCCCCTTCCCGGATGCCCTCCCCCTCCATGGAATCACCGCTCACTTTCAGGAGGAAGGAAGATTCCGGACGGGTGACAAGGTACTCGTCAAAGGAGATAATATCACGGAGTTCCTCCTCGGCGGGGGATGGAAATCCCGCGGCGACTTCTCCCACCATAGGCAGGGCAAGCGTTCGGCGCAACGGCCTCAAAAATCCACGGGCGTCTTTTTCAAGCAAACCTTCAGCCAGAAGTTTTTTTACCCAGAAATGGACTACGCTCTTGGATCGCACACCAAAGAGATCGACCATTTCGGCGTAGGTCGGCATCCGCCTGCTCTCACGGAAAAAAGCCGCGATCATTTTCTCTATAGTTCTGGCTGTTCGCCTCTTTTCTTCCATGATGGGAGCATAATAGAACCACCGTTCTATTGTCAAGAAAAATTTTATTACAATAAGTGCATTGCGTCTGTGGTGATCAGCATGGTAAGTACATCGCTGCATCGACAATGTTTTAAGGATAAGGGTTCTATCGGCCAAGGGGCAGAGGATTCGAGTGAAACGCAAATAAGTTGCAAAGATTTGATATAGGAAAAATGATAAGGGTACATAAAGAACTTATAAAATTATTGGAACACAAACACTTGACCCCTTGAATCCTTGAATCCTCGAACCCTTTTTGCAAACAAATGTGAGAAAAACCTAAAAAAATATATTATTACTCATGATCGAATTCCTGTTACATATCCCTGCGTACATAAAAGTGGGGGTTTCCTTTGCGGGCATCCTCCTGATAAACCGGATCGGCATGTCCCTGGGATTCGCCATAATATTGTGTTCCCTCGCACTCTCCCTATGGTCGGGCACAGGGATACCTGGCCTTATCTTCCAGGCAAAGAGCTTTGGCCGTCCCGAAAATTATCTTCTCCCTGTGGTCATTCTCCTGCTGTTATTTTTTACGGAGTCGCTCAACAAAACAGGACGGATGGAGCGAACCATTACGACGCTCAAATCATGGTTCAAAAGCAGGAGAATGCTCCTCGCAGGTTTGCCCGCGTTAGTCGGTCTCCTTCCCATGCCCGGAGGAGCCGTTTTTTCCGCCCCTCTTGTCGCATCTCTCGACAGTCCCGGTGAACTTGATGCCAAACAAAGAGTCGCCATCAACTACTGGTTCCGTCACATATGGGAATACTGGTGGCCATTGTATCCCGGCGTGATACTCGGCATACGCTATGCCGAGTTGCCGGCGGTTACATTCTTTCTGATCCAGATCCCTCTTACATTTGCCGCCGTGCTGGGGGGCTATTTCTTTATTCTCAAGAAAATAAAAAAGGGGAGTCTGGAAAATCCAGGGGATGTGACGCCGGAGTTTACGGATATCTTTTCTGCTCTCGGGCCGATTGGAATCCTCGTGATTATATCGGTTTTGGGATCTGCGGTGTTGCCGAAAATCGGATTAACCGGTACGCTTTCGAGTCTCCTGTCTATGCTCATTGGCTTGATCCTTGCGATTGCCCTTGTGTTTTCGGGTAATTCATCGGCGTGGACATCCTCCCTCGGTATGCTTAAAAACACAGGTACATGGCAGATGGTGCTGCTTGTTATAAGCATCCTTGCTTTTTCGGCTACGATTAAAGCACCCCTGGACCCGGCAGGCTCAACCCTCGTCACTCTCATGCGGGATGAATTCATAAATGCCGGCATC
The DNA here is from genome assembly GCA_017885225.1 of Syntrophaceae bacterium. Classification (GTDB taxonomy): domain Bacteria; phylum Desulfobacterota; class Syntrophia; order Syntrophales; family UBA2185; genus UBA2185. The sequence continues at coordinate 2,940 of JAFNGM010000196.1, forward strand.
CCCCTTGCCGCCGTGATTATGCTGATACCATTTATCTCCGGTATTGCCACCGGTGTCGCTTTCGGGTTTGTGGGCGCCAGTTTTCCCATTGTATTTGCCCTTATAGGACACAATCCTCCTCTCGGCGTCACCGCCGCGACGACGGTCTGCGCATACGCCTTCGGGTATATGGGCATGATGCTTTCCCCCATCCATGTGTGTTTCGTCGTGAGCTGCGAGTATTTTAAAACACCTCTGTTTGAAAATTACCGGTATCTGATCGCACCGATCGCGGTTATTCTTATAGCCTCCCTGATTCTTTCAGGGCTTTACTATACGCTGATGTGAAGAGTATGAAATACCTTGATAAACGGGGGGTAGTGAGGCCCTTACTGGGGCAGTTTGATCGAGGACATAAATTTTGCCGGGCCGTTGTCATTCCGGCACTGGCAGAAGCACAACACCTTCCGTTCACACTGCACTCTCTGTGGAATAATGTGCCGGAAAGCGTTCTTCACGACACCCTCATCCTGGTCGTCGTAAATAATCGTTCACTGGAATCCGTGGAAAAAGCCCGCAGGAGTGAACTCAAAAAACATATTGACGATAACGCGTTAACCCTAAAGTGGCTGGAAAATGAAAACAGGCATGCACCTTTTCCTCTTGCCTGGATCGATGCCTCTTCCCCCGGAAACGAACTCCCTCCCTGGGGAGGCGTGGGACTTGCCCGGAAAATCGGATGTGACAGCGTACTCACGGTGTTGGTGAAGTCACCCACACCGGTCAACCTCCGGGATTTTGTCTTCTTCAGTCTTGATGCGGACACCGCCACATCACCGAACTATATAGAAGCCGCGGGAAAAGAGCTCCGCAACAGCCGGTGCGTGGGCGGCGTTATTCCCTTCAAACATCAGCAAGCAGATTCAGCGGAAGAGCAGGCTGCCATAGATGCATACGAAGCATTTTTGCATTACTATGTTGCAGGTTTGCGCTGGGCCGGTTCGCCTTATGCCTTTCACACCATCGGTTCTTGCCTATGCTTCACTGGCGACGGTTACATACGCGCAGGCGGGTTCCCCGCCCGCAGGCAGGCGGGAGAAGACTTTTATTTCTGCGTGGAACTTGTGAAAGCGGGAGGCATCTGCGAAATACAAAAGACCAAAGTCTTCCCCTCTGCCCGTGTCTCACAGCGCGTGCCCTTCGGTACGGGAAGGCGCATGGCGGAAGCCATGGTGAGCGGCAATAACACTTTCCTGGCGTATGATTTCCGGGTATTCGTGTGTGTGCGCGAACTCCTTGCGGCCGTTTCCACACATCAGGGTGAGGGGGTCGACCGGATATATGCAAGCCTGAAAAATGTCGCCACCATAAATTTTCTTGATGGGCGCGGCTTTCCCGTCATATGGGAACGTTTTCATCGCCAGTACAAAACAAAACCGGCGATTCTGTCTGCCTTCCATCGCTGGTTCGATGGATTCGTGACACTTAAATATATTCACTGGTTGACGGAAAAAGAATGGCCCCGGTTGCCCATTGCAGACATTCCCGAGGCCAAAGTATTTCTTACCGTGTAACGTATTAACAGCGAATCTCTGCCGGACCGGCAGATCGAGAGATCATCACCCCTGATATATGCCGGGTATTATACCGGTTAGCTCAACATCGATACCATGCTCCGCGAGTACTTTCAGCATATCTACAAGGCCGCTTCTCCTGTCAGGCACAACTTCTACCGCACCGGAAGATTTTCTTACGACAAAGCCCTTTGCCATAAGCGCATCTGTAGCCCCATCGAGATCACTTACCAGGAGCCTGAGAATACCGAGATCCGAGGTATATGCGAGAGGTAAAATCCTGGTTCTGAAATTTTCATCAAGTACCCATTCGCAATGAGCATGTCCATTGTTCTTATTCTCAAGAAATATGGGTAAATATCCTACCTCCATGACGCAACCTCCTTAACGCTACTCACGCACGTGCTATCACTCTCGTTCTAGTTAACCTTTCTGAACATTTCTCCCTTAGCTCCACAGACGGGACATATTCCGGGTGCTTCTTTTTCCACGGTAAAGCCGCATACGGGACACACATAGTAAGGATTATTTTCCTGGGCCGAACCGAGGGTATCAAGAAGTTTCTGGTACAGTCCTGCGTGGATCTTTTCCACTTCATTGGCAAACCGGAAAGATCTTTCTCCCACCTTATGCCCTTCTGCTTTCGCTTCCTCAATCATTTCGGGATACATTTTTTTAAATTCGTGGGTCTCACCATCTATGGCCGCCTGGAGATTATCTTTTGTGCTCTTCACTCCATTGAGGGCCCGCAGGTGGCTGTGGGCATGGACCGTTTCGGCTTCCGCCGCCGCCCTGAATAGACGGGCTACCTGGGGATATCCTTCCTGATCCGCCTTCGCTGCAAAGGCCAAATACTTGCGGTTCGCCTGTGATTCTCCTGCAAATGCCTCTTTCAAATAATCTTCTGTTTTCGACATAATTTAAAACCTCCTGTATATTTTATAGATTTTTTCATTTAGTTGTAAAAAAGGATTCGAGGGTTCAGGTGTTTACACCATTCGATTAAATCCTTATAATACCAGCCCCTCTTGCAGGGACAAATTATTCTATTTCAGCCTTTCTTCAGATAAGTGCAAATGGTCCGTCTCAATTTCTACCAATGACGTGAAAATCTGTTTTACTCTCGCATTATCGGATTCCCCGGCTGCCTTTGTATAGAACGCAATAGCCCTTTCCTCGCGCGCATGCGATTCCTTTAAATTTTCAACATTCGCGCCGTGACACGTTTCATTCCCCGTGGGAACCTTGGAAAGTTTCAGTATCTTTCTCCAGATAGCCGCATGTTCCGCTTCAATCTTGCCAAGGGCCTTGAATAAAAGTTTTCCTTCCGCATCGTCAGTTTTTTCCGCGGCACAGAAATAAAATGTAGAATTGCTTACTTCCACCTGCAAAGCCCTCTCCGCATTGGCTTTGTCTTTGTCAGTCAACACAACATCAAAACTTACATTGAGCTTCTTCGCCTCCTTAATATAGGGAAGATGGGCGCCACAGAAAGGACAATTCTGCGGCGGCGCATTCCCGATATAAGGATCTCCACAAATTTCACATCTCCAAAGTTTTACCATTTTTTCACCTCCACATTTTTATTTTTTCTTCTTACATCCAGGACAAATTCCATAAAAATCTACATGATTTCCTATTATTTCATAATCGCACCGCTCGCCTTCGGGGAGGTTGAGGGCGAATTTTCTATGTACATCGGTAATATTTTTGCATTGAACGCATATCAAATGGTGGTGGGGCTTCGTATTGGGATCGAACCGCATCTTGCCGGAATCGATGGATAACTCAATAACCCGACCTTTTTCCCTCAGTGTTTGAAGCGTATTATACACCGTTGCAAAAGACATTGTAGGATACTTTTCGGAAACCACGCTGTATATCTCAGCCGCGGACGGATGCGACGTGTTTCCCTCCAGGCATTCAATAATTGCAATTCTCTGGGGCGTTAATTTTATAGAATCTTTTTTCTTTGTATCCATTTTAGATAAGAATCATTTTTACTTTATAATTATTATAATATAAGAAATATTATTGTCAAGCTTTTTTTAGGAGCTGTCACGTAATAGCCGTTACATGACAGTTCCTTGAAATTTATCTCACAACAAATGTGACGGAATCAAGGACACGATATTCATTGTCTTTAATGGTAAGGGTGTGGCTTCCCCTCTCGGGTTTCCAGAGCAGCGTGCTTTTCATTCCCGCAAAAATCGACCTGTCGTTTAAGGACCACGCAAAGCTCCTCCCCTCAGGCTGGGCTTGAAACGAGATACGCTGGTGCTCCTCGGGGATATCCGGGTCAATGGTAATAATGCTCCCACCCGCAGGATATAGAATGGAGGGCTTTTCATGCCGTGTATTCAAGGCAACGCTTACTTCCGGCTCCGTGCTCCTGATAAACCATTCCTGCCTTTCTGGTTCAATACCGTGTGTAAACTGAACTGATTTTGCCAGAACGCCTGAAGGTGGTTTCGGCCCACGGGAACCGCTTGACGCATGGAGGGTGTTTATTATCTCCAGCCAGACTGGTGCAGCGCCGCTTATACCGGTGACATTCCACATGGGTTCGCCCGAAAAATTTCCTATCCAGACGCCGACAGTATATTTCTCTGAGTACCCGATGCACCAGTTGTCTCTCATATCCTTGCTGGTGCCGGTTTTCACCGCTGTCCAGAACCGTGTAGAGAGAAAATTTTCCAGACCGAAGGTGGCGCTTCTCGATTCCCTGTCTGCAAGTATGTTTGAGACAATAAATGTCGCATCCGGGCTCATTACCTCCTTCTCCTTTTTCCCTCTGTCGCCGGGAATAAGGCTCAGCTCGCTCCACCTTCCCCCCTGAGCCATAGTCCTGTATGCATTCACAAGTTCATAGAGGCTTATATCGATGGAACCGAGGGCGGCGGAGAAGCCGTAGTAGTCAGGCTCTTGGCGGATGCTTGCAAATCCCATCTGTTTCAGTCTTTCCACGAAAGGTTCCACGCCCACCAGAAGCAGGCTCCGCACAGCAGGCGTATTGAGCGATGATGAGAGGGCCGTCCTGACGCTCACCGGTCCCAGATAACCATTGCCGTAGTTCTCCGGTATGTAGAGACCCGTAGGCGTCGCGATTTGCAGCGGCGCATCTTCCACGATGGATGCCGCGGTGAAAAGCTGCCGTTCAATCGCGAGCTCATACAAAAACGGTTTGAGTGTCGACCCGGCCTGCCGGACAGCCCTGATGCCGTCCACATGGGGCGCCGAGGAAGACCGGCCGCTGTTTCCCACGTAGACAAGGACATCCCCTGTCGCGTTTTCTACAACAAGGACGGCGCCATCATGGACATTGCGGGATTTTAAATCTCCGAGACGGCGATTCAGAATTTCGTACACGCGTTCCTGGAGCTTGCCGTCGAGGGTCGTGTTCACTCTCTGACCGCTCTTTTTCAGCAGCATGCGTGCCACGTGAGGTGCAAGGGCAACCTGGGGCCTTACCATATAGGGGCGTCCAATTCTTTCATAGACCACGGCTCTGATATCTTCCGGAGCAATATGTGCCCCGAGAGAATTGCCGATGGAGCATGCCCGGAGAGCGATGCGGTCGAGGGATGTGGAAGTGGAAGGTATGAGAGATGCCAGAATGAGGGATTCATTCTCATTAAGCCCGCTCGGCTCTTTGTCGAACAATCCTCTTGATGCGGCGGCGATTCCCTGAATTTCTCCCCGGAATGTAATGAGATTGAGATAGGCCTCCAGGATTTCTTCCTTCACCCACACCTTTTCCAGGCGCCACGCGTAGTGCATCTGGTGCCATTTTTCCCCGAACGTTCTTCTGGCGCCGCGAGGCCGCAAATCCTTCTGCAGCCGTGCCGCCAACTGCATGGTGATCGTGCTGGCGCCACGCGCCTTACCGCCGGTAAGGCGACTGAACCCGGCAGCACCGACAGCCTGCCAGTCCACGCCGTGGTGACGATAAAACCGCCTGTCTTCCGCATGAATCACTGCGTTGATCAACGCAGGCGATATATCCGAAAGACCGGTCCATTCCAGACGCCTTCCTTTCGGGTCGATTCTCAGTTCATGGATCACACGCCCATACCGGTCGAGGAGGAGGGCATCGGATATAGTGTACTTATTCTTGACCTGCTGAAACGAAGGGGGAGGAGTGCCCTCAGCGGTGAACAACGCAACCGCCGTATAGGAAAGGAGGACAAGTGCCGCGAAGAATATCGAAATGGCCCAGCGGTAAATTTTTTTCTTCATAATTAAAGCGTCTACAGAAGTAAGAATTTATCCCTGTCCCCCTCTGGAGGGGGCTGNNTTGGGAATCTCTCCGAACATTTCCGGGGCATAGAGGGCCTCCACTCTCGTGGCCGGCAGATGGAATATCCCCTCATTGTTCAGCCTTATCGTATATTCTAACGTCCATTTACCTTTCGGGACATATTCATAGTAGTTCCGGAATGCCTCGGAGGATCGTTCCGTGAAGGCTACCCATGCCCATCCCCCGCTTCTCTCTCCCGCCGTAAGAAGGGATGACCCTCCCACATCGGCCCTCATGATAGCGGCGCCCGCCGGTATAGGATCACTCACTACAACCCAGATCATATCGGACTGTGCCTCCATATCCAGATTCACCCGGAGAATGTCNNAAGGGTTCCTTCAGCGGAATCGCGGCCACACTGCGAATCACCGCCCACGGCGCCCCTGTCCCTTTCTGTTCTATACTGAGCGTCTCTTTTCCCCGGGGCCAGGAAAATTTATGTTCCCCCCCTTCCGGAGTTTTTCCCCACTCAACCGTCATAGTATTTTTTCTGATCCGGGCAGTCATTATTCCTGTCACCGGCGCGGCTTCAAACTTTTTCGAAAATTTCTCCAGGGCAAGCACACCCCAGGCATTGGCTGTCGTCGTATCCCAGTGCCCACGCCTCATCCTCCCCAGCGCCCCCGCTGCCATGCGCGGGATATCCTCATGCCAGTCATCAAACGGAAGGAGGGCAAGGATTGCTTTTACCATAGTGCTGTCCTGCGATTCCATAAGCCACCAGAGGGAACTGATTACCTCCGTAGAGAATCCCATCGTAGTTCCCTGGAGGTTTAACCGCGAACGGACTATATGCCGGGCCTCCTGCAGTCTGCTTTCCCGATCCTTGATGTCTTCTGCACGCGTCAGGATGCCAATCCAGTTGATGACCGCCGATGTAGGCCAGAGATTCGGCTCGATACGAATGGAACTGATCACTTTCGCATTAANNGGCAGCGCACCGTAACGGATTACCCTCCCTTCAATAAAGCCCCTCAGTCCCGAGGTCATCCTGCTCTGCAGGTACGCGGGGATTTTATAGTCTGATTCATGGGCGACGGCGAGAACATAGGCCGTCAGGACATCGCTTCCCTGCCGCATAAGGGGAAAATATTTCAGAAGACCGTCCGAATCGAGGTATGACGGGAGATATTTCATCAGCGACTGCCACATGTCCCCGTTCCGGAGCGCGACAGCCTTGGATATTTTTTGTTCCAGACAGGTGTACGGATATTCCGCCATATATTCCCTGACGCCGGCAAGAGTGTGCGCCAGGACAGGCTTGACCTGCACGTACACGCCCCCTCTCCCGGAGAGGGCATCGGAGGGTTGTTCAACATCGGTCCGGAACTCGTTGCGGATTTGCGTGAGAGTGGCCTGGAAGGTTCGCGCGGGGACTGCCTTTATCACCTTCTGGGAGATCTTCAGGCGGTCGTATGTGTCTCCTCCTTTTTCTTTCGCGGTGACTTCATAGGAGAGCCTATCAATGTCGTAGGGAACGCTCACCGGCCATGTAATCTCTTTCGCCGCGCCGGCGGGCAGTTTCTCATAGATGGTTTCCTGCTTCTTTTTTTCTTTTCCATCCAAGGTCAATTCTATCTGCACATCCATGGATCGCTCCGAGGCGTTCCTCACCGTAAATCCGGCCCGGAATGCATCCCCCTCCCGAACAAGCAGGGGAATACCCGAAAGCAGCATCAGATCCTGCGTCGTTCTGACGGATGTGTCGCCCGTCCCGAAGAGCCCCGCGCCGCCATTTGCAACGGCGACGATCCGGAAACCCGTCAGGGAGTCGTTGAGAGGAATCTTCACGGTCGCCTCTCCATTGTCATCAAGGAAGACCCTTCCCTTCCAGAGAAGGAGGGTATCGAAGAGTTCCCGCGTGATCTGTTTGCCGCCTCCGCCGCCGTGAGGCAGGGCCTTAAGGCCGAAATGCCGTTTCCCGACAACCATGGCCTGCGCCGTCGACGTCGTGAGTTCATAGGGACGTCTCCGCATCATGGCATTCAGGAGATTCCAGCTTTCATTGGGCATTAAAAGAAGCAGACCCTCATCGACCGCGGCAATTGCCGCCTCACTCCCCTTCGGGGGAAGCTTCCCATCCGCCTTCCTCACCTTTACGCGAACATCCATTTCTTCACGGATCTTAAACACCTTCCTGTTCGGAATCACTTCAACATTCAATTCGTGATCCCGCCAGCCGACGTTGATCTCACCGATGCCGATCTTATACGCGGGCTTGCCGGGGTCGAAGGTTGCCGTTGGTCTGGTGCCGCTCACGCGCCCTCTCACCACAAGGACGGATACAAAAACATTAGGTGCATAATTCTTTTTGACGGGAACCTCCACAATGGGCATCTTCCCGGACAGTTTCTGTATGGTGAAATCGACGATCCCTTCCCGCTCCACCGTTATGAGGGCCGTTGCTTCCCGGAAAGGCATCCTCACCTGGAAGCGCGCCGTTTCGCCCGGCTCGTAGCGCTTTCTCTCAGGCAGGACATCAATACGATCGTCGTTTCTCGCCGTGAACCACCAGTCGTCCTTCCCTGCAACCCAGAGAGTATAATTGGCGGAGGCCGTATTCCCCGACTCATCTCTTACCTCCGCATGCAATATGACGCTTCCCGATACGGGAGATTTCCCCTCGCAGAAAAGTATGCCTTTCGCGTCGGTCTTTCCGGCAAAATGCCTCCCGAGCCGTTTGATCTCCGTAGTGTGTCTGTATGCGTAGAATCCACCCACGAGGCGGACGCGATGGGAAATGATTTTTTCCTGAAACAGGTCGACAATGACCTCCGCATCCTTCAGGGGCTTGCCTTTCAGATCGATGACCGCGACCTTGTATTTCAGCAGGTCTTTGGACGCGACCCACGAATCCGGCCGGATCCCGACAAGCACGCCGGCCGGGTAGAGGGTAATCCTCGTTGCGGCGGTCTGTACCTCGCCGTTGGGGTCTCTGAATTCCAGCTCGACATGAATGTCTTTGGGAGTGGCTATATCGGGAAGTTTGGTAAGTCTTGTCCTTGCCGCGCCTGCTTCATCGAGCTTCAATTCCTGGGTAGGGAACCTTAACAATTTACCGGAGACAACAGGTTCACCCGTTTCTGTCTCTCCCGTATCCGCTTCCCCAATATCCTGCTGATCCGAGAAGCTGACAACGCCTTCTTTGAGAAGACCCCCTGCAAAAGAATACTCCGCAAAATCCGGAAATGAGACATGCCGCTCCTGCATCTCTGCCCTAAGCCTTACCGGAAGGAAGGACGCGCCACCGCCGGAGAGGTAGGACACGGAAAGATCCACATTCACCTCTTTCGGTTTAATAAGAGCGTGTGGCGGAGCCTGAACGATCCCTCTCATCAGGGGCACGCGGAATTCCTCCACGCGGAAGGACCCGGACATCCGGGCGTTTTTTAAATGGCGGCGGTAGTGCGTGGTTTCCACGCCCTCTCTTTTCTGGCCCAGGACGATCTGGTACGTCCCCAGTTTCGCGTTCTCCGGTATCTTCCAGGCGCTCTCCGCGATGCCGTTACCCTGCCATGAAAGCGGAAAACGATACTGCTCATCGCTTCCCTGGTGCTCGATCATGATCTCATCGGGCTTCTCATCCAGGGGGATCTGGGCAAAACCGGCCGTCGTATGAACTCTTATGAGGTGCTTCATATGAACGGTCTCTCCGGCCCGAAACAGGCTTCTGTCGAGGATCGTATGGGCAATGAAACCGCTATTTTCCGAATCATACAACGAGGGCAATCGAAAGCGCCACGGCTCTATTCCATCATCCCAGCTTGAATGGGTAAAGGTCATATCTTCGGCAGTTCCGGCAAATACGAAAAGCCCGCCATAGGCAGAGCAATGGGGTAGTATATCAACAGATGGAAGGGCTGTTTTGATGGAGGCAACGCCCCTTTCATCGGTCTTCCCCTGCCAGATTCTCTTCCCGTGGCAGTCGCGGATGGAGACATACGCGCCTTTCACCGGCAGTCCTTTGTCAAGGCTCGTGACCCAGACGAGGGATGATTCCCTGCCCCATTTGAAGTGGGCGGAGAGATTCGTCACCAGGGCGGATGTGTGTACATACATGGTGGGATATTTATCCAGGCGCTGATCCTGCATAACAAGACTTACCAATGGATCGAGAGAGCCTTTGCGCGTGCCTTTGACATCGGGTGGAGCAAGAAGACGATTCCCCAGTATCTGGCTTTCCAGCTCCACAACATAGAAGCCAGCCTTGGAAAGGGGAATCCCCATCACCTCAAATGCCTTGCTGCCTCCCGGCTTTGGAATAGTGCGAGCCTTCACATCACTACTTTTAAAAAGGGAATGCTCACGTTTTGCCGCTGCAACTTTTGTCAGCCATTCGATTACCTGATCTTCGCGGGATGTCGGGATACGCCGGACCTTGCTCTCGAGTCTCTGGGTAATCGTACCGGGTTCCTCCTTTGCCGGTGCATCGGCTTTCCCTTTGCCGACACCTCTTTCCCTGTCCCCACTGTCAGGGGGAGAGGGTTCTGCCTGGTCGACATCATCAACAACCTTCAGCATGCGGGTCTTTATGTCCGCTTCAATGTTCCGCACCGTTACGGGCAGGAGACCATCGCCTTTCAGTTCAATTATGCCGAACCGGGAAGAAAATTTCGCGAGAGGTGGATATGTATGGGTGCGCACTTCCAGGGGGAATTTGTCGAGATTCGACAGGGTCCTTCCCGCATCATCCCTGATGCTTTTGGGAATCAAAATGGAAAAAGATATATTTTCCGGGAATGGTCCCGCAAAGACCAAGGAGCGAACGAATTTTACATCTTCTTCGGTTTCAGTTTCAAATTTCGGCCTCCACACCTCGCCGCTCTTGCTTTTAAGGACTATTTGCTTCGCCATCTTCGAGGCGACCGGCGCGGTAAAGGTGAGCCTCATGGGAAGGACGGGTATGCATCCGACTCCCGGCTTTTCTCTCCCGCAGGAAAATTCCGCTCTAAAGGATATCCGGGTTTTGTAGGATACAACCTGATCTTGGGAAGTCGCCATACCGCTTGCCGATGTAACGCCCGCGCCCCAGATAAGTTTGACCTCCTTAGAGGGAGGGAAGTTCTGTTTCGCCTGCAGAAGCACAATATGGCTGTCTTCCACCGGTTCATGGACTATGCGGTAACATAGCTTTCTGAGCCATATCTTGACACTGTCTTTCCCCCTTGGATGAATCGCCTGGAGGATTTCCTCTCTTTCTTTTCCCTTGATGAGGCTCACGCCGACCTGCTCTTTGATCCCTTCAACAGAAAAGAAGACATTTTTCATTATCGATTCTTCCTTGGGTTCCGCATCGAGAACGAGAACAAAGATCTGCTTTTCATCGATTCCTTCATTGCCTTCCCAGGGCCTCGTTCCTTTCACTGCCGGACCGCCGGTGGAGAAGCGGAACATATTTTTTCCGGTGATTTCTTTTCCGGAGAGGGTCTTGATGCCCGGCCTCAGGGTGAATTCACAGATTATCCCCGCCGGGAGGTCTCTCGCAAAATCAAAAGACCAGTTTTTCCCGTCGATCCATCTTCCCTGTCCTTTTTCGGGACAGCGGATTTCAAAAGGATCGGCGAGGCGCGGATCGCCGAAGGAGACCATCTGTTCGGAAAATCTCGCCGTCACCTGGCGGACACCTTTGACGACACCCTCCGGTGAAAAGAATTCGATGGTGGCCTGACTGTGGGCCATGGCGGGAGTTAACAGGAGAAAAAAGAGACCGGCAGCCGCAAGGATACTTTTCTTCATCATTTTTACGCCTCACTTCTCTTGGAATTGACTATCTACATACCGTTGACAACACGATGTGCGATTCTATTTCGCCGCATTAGAATGTGACAGATTCTTGATAGTTGTTACGAGACCGCATTTATGGGGGAAGTATATAGAAAATCGACCTGTTTGTTAATAATAAAAGAATAAAATAAATGACATCATGTCACGCCCATAAATAATTCTTGCACTATATATTGTAGTATGATAATAATTGACCACAATATATTGTATTTAGATTGATTTGAGGAGGTTTGACTATGGGAATCAAAGCACTCAGAGTCGACGACATAGAAACTGCGCGATTGGGATCAAGAGGCGTCATGTCAAAACCAAACCCGTTGAAGAAATTCAGGCGTTTCATAGAACACAGCAACTGGGATGAAGAGCTGCTGAAGTATGAAAAATGGGTCAATGCAAGCTGCATGGCTGTCATTGCCATATCTGTCGTGTTTTTCTTCCCTGTCGCGCTCTCTGTTCTTCGGTGATACAGGGGAGAGCGGCACGAGAGACATTCGATAAACAGTCACGCACACGATACACGCAATCACGAAGGAGCTCACATGGAAAGCAAGCCCTATGCGAAAGGCCTTGAAGGGGTAATTGCTGATGAAAGCAGCATTTGTAAAATCGACGGCGCGAAAGGAAAACTTTACTACAGGGAATACTCTATTGAGGAGCTCGCCGCCCACTCAAATTATGAGGAAGTGTGCTATCTCCTTCTCTATGAGAAGCTGCCGACGCTTGCCGAGCTGAAGGATTTCTCCCAACGGATGCGGGAATGCCGCCCTCTCGTCCAGCCTATACTGGATATGATACAGTCTTTCCCTGCGTCCGCCCATCCCATGGAGCTATTACAGTCATCCGTCTCCTACTTGAGCGGCTATGTGCAACACCGCATTGCGCACTCCGCCACGTGCAATTGCCGCAACACCCTGTATCAGGTATCACAGCTTTCCAGCGTCGTGGCGACCTACGGCCGCTACCGGGAAGGCAAGAAATATGTGCCGCCGCGCATGGACCTCTCGCATGGGGCAAATTTCCTGTATATGCTCCATGGCACTGAACCTGACCCCGTCGAAGGGGAAATTATGGATAAATGCCTGCTCCTTCATGCGGAACATGATTTTAACGCATCCACGTTTGCCGCGCGGGTCGTCGCGTCAACCCTTTCAACCTGTTACTGCAGCATCTCGAGCGCCATCGGCGCACTCTATGGTTCGCTCCACGGCGGGGCAAATCAGCATGTCGTCGAAATGGCCGAGGAAATCGGGGACAAGAATAATGTAGCCCCATGGATGGAGAAAGCCTTTGCCCAGAAGAGGAAGGTGATGGGCATGGGCCACCGCGAATACAAGGCAAAAGACCCGCGGGCGAACATCATACAGCAATACCTTGTAGAGCTCTCGGAAAAGAAGCAGGACTTCCGGTACTACGAGATTTTGCAGGAAGTGGAAAAAGTATTCCGCGGGAAGATGGAGACTGCCGGCAAGCCCATTTATCCGAATGTGGATTTTTACTCCGGCGCCGTCTATCGGCTGCTGGGAATTCCCGCCATCCTCTTTACCCCGATTTTTGCTATGGGAAGAGTTGCCGGATGGCTCGCCCATATTCTCGAACAGAGGAGCGATAACCGCATCTATCGCCCGGAAAGCCTGTGGAAAGGGCCTGAACCCCGCGCCTATGTTCCCATAGAAAAGCGGTAAGGAACAACTCTTCAATTATTGCCGCTCGATAAGAATGGGTAATGGTGAAAGTAATAGTAATGGCTCAGGGCTTATAGTACATAAGCTCCTGTGCGTAAGGGGCGACCAAGTCGATGAGGCGGCCCATCTCCTTCTCTTTCAGCGGAACAAATGACCGGGCGCACCTCACGTTCTCTTCAAGTTGTGCAATTGTGTCACAGCCGATGATCGCCGTTGTTACGGGATGGGAGAGGGCGAAACGATAGAACGGCTCTACCGATTCGACTCCGGGAATTTGCGTTGCCATTCCCCTGAAATAGACCTTCATGGCAATGATCCCCATATCTTTTTGCAGGGCATGAGGCAGGAGATCTTTGATGAAACTGCGGTAGTGCGGTTCAGCGGGATTGACCGGCATAAGCACCGTATCGAAATCGGCAAGCTCAATGCAGCGCCGGATGATCAACGGATCTTCATGGCCCGTGACACCGATAAAACGCACGAGCCCCTTCTCCTTTGCCTCCCGGAATGCCTCGAGCGCGCCCCCGCGCGCGGTGACCTCCTCAATATCCGCTTCGGTCCTCATATCGTGCATCTGCCAGAGGTCGAGATGGTCCGTCTTTATGGTTTTGAGCGTATCGGTAATATGCGCAAGGGCGCCCTTCCTGTCGCGGGCATGGGATTTGCCGGCAAGGAAAATGTCTTTCCTCCGCTCACCCAACGCCTTCCCATGGTATGATTCGCATCCCGCATAGGCCTTGGCCGAATCGAAATAATTGAGTCCCAAATCGATGGCACGGTTGATCAGCGCATACGCTTCTCGCTCGCGGCCGTGCGTCCTGAGGACACCCTCGCCTCCGAGGCCCAGGATTGTCAGATCCACACTGGTTTTGCCGAGTCTTCGTTTCGGGATCATAGTGATACTGAGTTGAGCTGATCAGCTATCTTTTCTTTTTCTTTTCCAGCTTTGCCTGCTTCTTCTCTTTCGCTGTTTTCTGCGGTTTTTTCTTCTCGGATTTTCTCATATCTTCAGATTTGGCCATACCGGTGTCCTCCCTTGGTTGTCAGGTACGTCTGCTGTAATATATTCTCTTCTCGCTGCGAAGAACGTGCTGTTTCGTGGGCCGAGTATATGAAGACGACTTTTATGTGTCAAGATAATAAAAACACACTGTGGAGTTGAACTATTGCCTCCCTGCACGCCTTCTGCAAAGTTGATCTGCGGAAGTTTGATCCGTTACGTCTTGAAGTCTTCAGTTTTGATATTTCTGATCAAAAAGCTGTTCAACTGGTTGATAAACGCCTGGCGGTCTTTCCTGCTGAACGCCGAGGGACCACCCGTAATCATACCGTTGTCTCTCAGCTCATGCATAAGGTTACGCATTGCCAGCCGGTCCTTGATGTTGTCTTCCGTATAGAGTTTGCCTCTGGGATTGATCGCAAATCCGCCCTTGGCAACTACCCGGTCCGCGAGCGGAATATCGGCAGTAATCACTAAGTCGCCCGGCTGTGTGAGGTCGGCGATGCGGTCGTCGGCCAGATCAGGGCCTGCCGGGACCACAATGCTCGAAATATTAGCTGATTGCTCAATCTTCACCGGTTGATTGGCCACAAAAACCAGGGGGACATGAAAGCGAACCGCTACCCTGATCAGGATCTCCTTGATTACATTCGGAAATGCATCAGCATCGACAAATATCTGCATTCAGCACCTTTCGACAGTTAAATCCGACTCAACATCGGGCAATATTCATGCATCCAGGATCTCTTTGACCCGGCCGACTATGCCGCTTTGCAGGCGCACCTTGATGCCGCGAGGATGCGAGGCGGATCGCGTAAGAATATCCTTGACGATGCCTTCGGTCAGTCTGCCGGAGCGCTGATCCTGTTTCTGGACGATCCTCACACGCGCTCCCGCTTTAATATCTGATCGGTTATTCATATTCATTTGCATATATCAGAAATCCATACTCTCCATACACCAAAATATGGAAAAGATAAAAGTATATCCAATGCCCCTTTTCCCTTGTATTTAATTTCCCCTTGACAATTTCACCATAATGGAGAGAACGATGAATGGAAAAATCCTCTTATTCAAATGAATGCAGTTTTTTTGTTTTGTCGCATACACGGACATTGCTGATGTTGGAACAATTACGACAATCGATAAGGTTTTGTTTCAGTGTAATAATTGTTNNAATGAAATATCCAAAGAGGCTCCCACGTGCCCTCAATGCGGACACACCAACAAGAAGACAGGCCAACTATCCGTGGGTTCCATATTGATTGGTCTCATTGTGGGTGTTGGACTGATTTGGTGGGTATCGGGAAGCTGGCGGTTCTCCGGAGGAGGCTTGGGGTTGGAACCGCATGCCGTAAAAGAAATGCAGAGAAGTGAGAACCAGGTTCCCGCAGACGCAATCAATCAATATGGAATCGCAAAACGCCAAGGAGACCCTGTTCAAATTTGTAAACAGGCCGGTCTCGTGTCTGCAGCCTATCTTCAGTCAAAGGACGAACCCAACTATCAGCGGTGGAAAAAAATCGAGAAGGATGATTGCGGCCGTGCTGGTGTGTCCAGATAAAATTTAATGCTCAACCACGAAGGCGGGAATCCAGTCATTTAACAAAAACGCCGCTGCGAACGGCGTTTCATTATCCTATTCCCTGACCCCTATCCTCGGTCCTTTAGTTTCTCCTTGACAATCCAATAAGAAAGTGTATTTTCTCAATCAGTTCAATGAGGTAGGAAAAGGGGGACGGGCTATCTTTCCCCTTCCCTTTTCTCTTTTTCCTCCTTTGTCTTCTGAGAAAGACTGAAAGAAATGAATATTCTTAGAGATCATGAAGAAATGTGAACTATGTAATACCGACAAGCCGCTCACATTCTGCAACTGGTGTCGTATACCCGTGTGCAAGAACTGCTGTCAAATGGAAATGGCCGGTTCCGGCTGTGTCTGTGCCTGGCCTGTTTATTATTGCCTGAAGTGTGTATCGAGTCGATCAGCGGCTCCCCCG